>JAEZYN010000078.1 GCA_023419095.1 Bacteroidota bacterium
GTGAAAGCTTCGGACAAAACCGAAAACGAAGTTTATACCAAGGCAACCCGTTTTATCCAGCAGGTACAGGGCAAATCATTCAATGATTTCGCGAACATTGCTAAAAGAGGAAATTACAAGTTTGAAAATCCTAAAGAAGTTGGACGGTTCCAGGGGCAATTGCCAGGTTTAGGAACCGATAAAGATCAGGAAATCATCGCGTGGGCATTTAACAAAAAGCGCAGCAAGGGTGATACTGAAATATTCACTGTAGATGGCACCGGCGACCGTATTGTTGCATATTTGAACGGAGTTCAGGATGCAGGAACGGCTGATCCGGAAGCGGTACGAGATCAGATCGAACCTATCATTAAAAACAAGATTATGGCGAAGCAGATTTCTGATAAAATCAAAGCTGCTAACGCAACGTCACTTGATCAGATCGCAAAATTATTCGGTGCGCCGAAAGGCAGCGGACAGATCAACATACTGAACCCGCTACTTGCAGGTGCTATGGAACCAAAAGTGGCCGGAGCTGCATTCGGTGTTGCGAAAGGAAAACTTTCAATGCCTGTTGAAGGTATGACCGGCGTGTATGTTTTGGTGAAAAACTCGGAAACCGTAAACAAGCAGCCAGGCGACATCAAGCAGGTAACAGAGGCGATTGCGGGACAAAACTCGCAACAGTTTGGCCAGGCACTTCTGAAGAGCCTTCATGACAACGCGGATATTAAAGATTACCGTATTGAACTGTTCAACCAGACAGCTACGCAGTAAGTTTTTTAAAAATATCAATCGAAAAGCGGCTTTTACAGTCGCTTTTCTGTTTAGATGGCACAGTTTTCACTAAAGTGAACTTGTTTTAAAAATGTATTATATTTGTTTACTAAAAATATCCCAATAGTGAAGGTTTCAAAAGAGATAAAAGCAGGATTAATCGCCATTCTGGCAATCGTAGGATTCGTAATTCTGTTTCAGTTTATGAAGGGCAAGAGCCTTTTTACCACAGACAATATTTTTTATGCACAGTTTGATAATGTTGAAGGACTTGAAGCCTCAAATCCCGTTTCTATCAATGGTCTAAAAGTAGGGCAGGTGGATGAGATCATGCCTGTGACGCACAAAGACGGAAGGATACATTTTGTAGTGAAGGTGACCGTGGATGAAAATTTTAAATTTTCCAAAAAGTCTACGCTGGAGATCTTTGAACCCGGTTTGATGTCCGGAAAACAAATGCGTGTAAACCTTGCATATGGCGGGGCAGAAGCCAAAGACGGAGATACCTTAAGCGGTGCCTTTAAACTTTCGATGATGAATAGTATCTCATCGCAGGTGGGTCCCGTAAAAGATCAGCTTCAGATTGTGCTGAAGCGGGTGGATTCACTTACAAATAATGCCAACCAACTTTTAAATGATGATAACAAGGCCGAAATTCGTGCGTTGCTTTTAAATCTTAACCGAACGGTTGCTTCATTTGAAAGCACTTCGCGCCAGACCAACGCGCTGTTAGCGAATACGGATCCCCGCGTACAGAAAATGCTTGATAATGCAAATCTTGCCACCATCAGTGCACGCACCGCCATCGACAAGTACGGACGTGTTGCTGATGAGGTAGATGTACAGAAACTTAATAATACCATTGACAAACTCAGCGTCACCGCAGATAAGTTGAACGGTGTTATTTCGGGCATACAAAATGGCGAAGGATCGCTTGGCAAATTGGCAAAAGATGAAGATCTTTACCGTAACCTGAATGAGTCTTCAGCTAACCTGAACAACCTGATATTAGATCTCAAGACGAATCCGAAACGCTATCTGAATTTTTCGGTTTTCGGTAAGAACAGCACGCCAAAAGAATAAACGCTTTCAATATGCAGTATATTGACAATATTATATTTTTTATTGCCCTGATCGCGGGTTTCGGGCTTTTTTTTAAAAGTTTAAAAGAAATTTACCGCAATATTCAACTCGGCAAAAAAATTGACCGCAGCGACAGGCCGGCCGAACGCTGGGCAACTATGAGTAAAGTGGCGCTGGGACAAAGTAAAATGACAAAACGCCCGATAGCCGGAATTTTGCATATCATCGTCTACGTAGGATTCTTCATAATTAATCTGGAATTACTTGAAATCATCATTGATGGAGTTTTCGGTACGCACCGTTTTCTTGCGGGTATCATCGGTGCTTCATCTTATGCAGCGTTTACCTCTGTTCTCGAAGTTTTAGCGCTTTTGGTCATCGTTTCAGTTGTGATTTTCTTCATCAGACGAAACTTTTTTGGGGTCAAGAGACTCACGATGAAAGAGCTTTTTGGCTGGCCAAAACAGGATGCAAACTGGATTCTCATCATTGAATTTGCTATAATGATCGCGTTTTTTACAATGAATGCGGCAGATTGGGCACTTCAGCAAAAAGGAGAGTCTCCAGCACACGGAAATTTCCCTATTTCTTCGGGTTTGGTTGGAAGTGTTATTCTTAATTTTGATGCTACCTCACTTCTTATTTTAGAACGCGCAGCCTGGTGGTTTCACTTCCTCGGCATTCTGTTCTTCATGAACTATCTTTACTATTCAAAGCATCTTCATATTATTTTCGCATTTCCGAACACGTGGTACGCCAACCTTGAAGAAAAAGGAAAGTTCAGCAACCTGGAATCTGTAACGAAGGAAATCAAGCTTATGATGGATCCAAATGCTGATCCGTACGCGGCCCAGCCAGATACAGATCAGGCGCCGGAAAAGTTTGGTGCTAATGACATTTTCGATCTGAATCAGGTTCAGTTGCTTAATGCTTATTCGTGTACGGAATGTGGGCGCTGCACGGCAGTATGTCCCGCCAACATTACAGGCAAAAAACTATCGCCGCGAAAAATAATGATGGATACCCGCGACCGTATAGAAGAAGTGGGCAAAAACATTAATAAAAACGGAAAGTTTGTCGATGATGGCAAAAAACTGATTGACGACCATATTCAACGCGAAGAAATTTGGGCCTGTACGACGTGTAATGCTTGTGTAGAAGCGTGTCCGGTACTTATCGATCCGCTCTCGATCATTGTAGATCTTCGAAGATTTCTGGTTATGGAACAGTCTGCGGCACCACAGGAACTAAATCTGATGATGGCAAATATTGAAAATAATGCCGCGCCATGGCAGTACAACCAGGCGGATCGCCTTAATTGGGCTAAAGAATAAATTTCAACTGTAAAAAGATACTTCAGCCCAAACATATTTCTGTGTTTAAATTTGAATATTTTCAAATTATCAGCAATCAAAGAATTAGCAAATTAAAAAATGGATTTTACTATAAAAACTATGGCAGAATACGCTGCCGAAGGCAAATCTCCGGAAGTTCTATTTTGGGTAGGTTGCGCCGGAAGTTTTGACGACCGCGCAAAAAAAATTACACGTGCTTTCTGCAAGCTTTTAAATAAAATCAATGTAGAGTTTGCCGTCTTAGGTCCCGAAGAAGGCTGCACGGGCGACCCTGCAAAACGTGCCGGAAACGAATTTGTCTTCCAGATGATGGCGCTTACCAACATTGAAGTTTTGAATGCCTACGAAGTGAAGAAGATTGTGACGGCTTGCCCGCATTGTTTTAACACCATTAAAAACGAATATCCAGGTTTAGGCGGAAATTATGAAGTGATCCATCACACCCAGTTTCTGCGTCAATTGATGGATGAAGGCCGTTTAAAAATAGAAGGAGGAACTTTTAAAGGAAAGAAAATTACATTCCATGATCCATGTTACCT
>JAEZYN010000054.1 GCA_023419095.1 Bacteroidota bacterium
CGGAATTTGTGTAAATTTGCAGCCTTAAAAACTTACGAATAATGCAGTTATCAGAACAGGAAATCATCAGAAGAGAAAAGCTACAAACCCTGCAGAAAATGGGTATAGATGCATTTCCGGCTGAGGAGTATAATATTACCGAGACTACCGCTACGATAAAATCCAACTTTGAAGAAGGCAAAAAAGTTCAGATCGCAGGTCGACTGATGAGCCGCCGGATTCAGGGTAAGGCCAGTTTTGCCGAACTGCAGGATTCGGAAGGTAGAATTCAGGTTTATTTTAACCGTGACGAGATCTGTACCGGCGACGACAAAACCTTATACAATGAGGTTTACAAGCATTTACTGGATATTGGTGACATCATCGGTCTTGAAGGTGAACTGTTCACCACACAGGTTGGTGAAAAGACTGTGAAGGTTGAAAATTTTAAAATTCTAACCAAATCTCTGCGACCGCTTCCGCAGCCCCGAACGGATGAAAACGGCGTTATTCATGATGCTTTTAACGATCCTGAACTGCGCTACCGTCAGCGTTATGTAGATCTGATCGTAAATCCGCAGGTGAAAGATGTATTCGTGAAACGCACCAAACTCTTTAATGCAATGCGTACCTTTTTCAATGAAGCAGGTTATTTTGAAGTTGAAACGCCTATTTTGCAGTCGATTCCGGGCGGTGCCGCGGCGAAACCTTTCATTACGCATCATAACGCACTCGACATTCCTTTATATTTAAGAATTGCCAACGAATTATATCTAAAAAGACTTATCGTAGGTGGTTTTGACGGTGTTTATGAGTTCTCCAAAAACTTTAGGAATGAAGGAATGGACAGAACGCACAATCCTGAATTTACCGCGATGGAAATCTATGTGGCTTACAAAGACTACAACTGGATGATGGATTTCACGGAGAAACTTCTGGAATTCTGTGCGACGCAGGTTAATGGCCGCGCTGAATCTACTTTTGGCGAACATACTATCAATTGGAAAGCGCCATATCCCAGAATTTCAATGACGGAAGCCATCCTGAAATTTACAGGTTTTGATATCACCGGAAAATCCGAGCAGGAACTGTTCGATTTCGCTAAATCGATTGGCATCGAGGTAAACGAAACAATGGGCAAAGGAAAACTTATTGACGAAATTTTCGGCGAGAAATGTGAAGGTAATTTCATTCAACCTACATTTATCACAGATTACCCGATTGAGATGTCGCCTTTGACCAAGAAACACCGCAGCAAAGAAGGACTCACGGAAAGATTTGAATTAATGGTTTGTGGCAAGGAAATAGCCAACGCATATTCAGAATTAAACGACCCGATCGACCAGCGAGAGCGTTTTGAATCCCAGATGGCACTTTCAGAGAGAGGTGATGATGAAGCCATGTTCATCGATAATGATTTTTTACGTGCGCTGGAATACGGAATGCCACCCACGTCAGGTCTTGGAATCGGCATGGACAGACTGATTATGTTTTTAACGAACAACCCGTCTATCCAGGAAGTTCTGTTTTTCCCACAGATGAAGCCGGAAAAAACGGTTCCACAGATTGAGTTAGGCGAAGATGAAAAAATGATTCTGGAAATATTAAAATCGCAGGACGAGCCGATGGCGCTTGCCGAGGTGAAAAACCGGGCCCAGCTTTCCGGAAAAAAATGGGATAAAGCCACGAAAAATTTAACCAAAAATAATTTGGTAAAAGTCGAAAAGCTTGATGAGAGCGTCACTCTGAGACTGATTTAAAAAAAATAAAATATATAACCCCAGCTAACGCCTGGGGTTTTCTGTTTCGCAAAACATTTGTATATTTACAGCAACACACAAATGATTTATGAAACTAAAATTTACCCTCTTGGGTATGCTTTCGTGCATATCCATTTCCAGCCAAATTTCGCTTGAAAAAGACGCCTCCTTCGGTGACGGCGGCATTGCAAAAATCACCTACCCCACTACATTATCGCAAACCCGGTTTGAAAAAATCTTTCTTAATCCAAACGGTTCATTGACCGTCTCCGTCGGTTCGGAGGGTGATGTTCATTCGGGGATGATCGCGAAACTTACATCTTCCGGCGCTCTTGATTTCAGCTTCGGAGAAAACGGAAAAATCATGCTTGCAGCTGAGGCCGGAACAGGCATTCAATATGCCCAGCAAGGTCAAAAGATGATTGCCATTTATGCTAAAGATGCTGATTCAAATGCCGGCGACACGATGCTGAAACGCTTTCTTCCAAATGGAAAACCGGACACTGCTTTTGGAAACAATGGCATCATGTCGGCAAGGCCGGACTTATCTTACAATCAACTCAGTTTCCAGCAAAACGGCTTCTTTCATCTTTGGGGAAAAATAACTGCTTATCTGCCGAATGGAACCATCAATAGTGCTTTCGGCAATTCAGGTAATCAAAGTCCAGTCGTTAATGGTGTTCCACAGGATTACATGGAACTCTACAGTTATTTCGGGAAGAGCAGCGGAAAAAACTTTCTGAATAAATATCATTACGAAATCGCAGTCAGCAGCGAAAATTCCCCACATCAGTTTACAACCTATGACCTGACGGCAATGCAGCTTTACGATGTGACAGGCGCGTCAAACGGCGTTTCTGTCTATCCAAAAAAGTTTTTGCTGACACCGAACCACGAAATTTTCTATCTATATGGAGTGGACCCAAACAGCGGAAACGAGGAAATTCGTGCCGCCATTTTGTCGGGCACAGCACAACCTAAAAATTTTAACGGAAAAAATTACCTTGATCTTGTCCCGTCCGGCGGAACCACAGAAATCAGCGATGCAATCTCGGTTCAGAACCATTATCTGTTTGCGGGAAAGAAAAACGGAAAGCCTGTACTTTTCGCCTATGATTTTAATGGTGTAAAGTCGACTGTAAACGGTCTCGAAGATTTCTATGAAAATTTGACTGCAGATCATTGGCTAACGATGTTGGCGGACGGCAATAATCTTTTTGTAATGGTGAGAAATTCTGCCACACAAGATTTGTATATCATTAAATATAAATCGAGTCTGCTGAAAACGCAAAACGTTTTTGTTGATCAAACCCGTATCAGTACGCCCTTCCGTGATGAGCTGAAAATATCTACAACCCATAAAATAAAGAAGATTTCAATCTACGATGCCTCCGGAAAACTCGTGAAAACCAGCTCAAAGGCTGCGATTCCAACCGGAAATTTGCCGCGTGGCTATTATCATGTCCAAATTGATTTCCACGACCGCCCGACGCAAACTTTTAAATCCCTAAAAAACTAAAAAACAAACCTCCAAATGTGGAGGTTTTTTTTGGCCTGTAAACGGTGATATGCATCAGCAGAATGCTTTCGATTTTGGGATAAATTGCGTATATTTGTTGGTCTTTATTATCCATCAAAACACAGGGATAATCAGCAAAAATTTATATTAAAACAAACATAGCAAACCAGCTTAGACTGAGGTTGGGTAAAATAAAATTATGAGTCAAAAAGAATACACGGCGAGTAGCATTCAGGCACTGGAGGGAATGGAACACGTGAGGCTGAGACCTTCAATGTACATCGGTGACGTTGGTACCAGAGGTCTGCATCACCTGGTTTATGAAGTAGTAGACAACTCTATAGATGAGGCGCTGGCCGGCCATTGTGACACCATTTCGGTAACCATTCACGAAGGTGAAAGTATCACCGTAAAAGATAACGGCCGCGGAATCCCGGTGGATATGCACGAAAAGGAAAAAAAATCGGCACTTGAAGTTGTAATGACGAAGATCGGCGCAGGTGGAAAGTTTGATAAAGATTCCTACAAAGTTTCCGGTGGTTTGCACGGTGTAGGTGTTTCCTGTGTAAACGCCCTTTCTACATCGCTTGTAGCGACTGTAAACCGTGACGGCAAGGTATATCAGCAAAAATACTCAGAAGGTAAAGCACTGGATCCGGTGAAAGAAATCGGGACTACTGACAGACGTGGTACAGAAGTTTTCTTCCAGCCGGACGAAAAAATATTCCAGGAAACAGTTTACAACTATGATACCCTTGCAGCACGTCTGCGTGAACTTTCATTTTTAAATAAAGGGATCACCATCACTTTAACCGATGAAAGGCGTCAAAATGAGGACGGTACGAATATTTCCGAAACGTTCCATTCGGAAGGTGGTCTGAAAGAGTTCGTGGAATTCATCGATGGCAACCGCGAATCCATCATGAGCAACGTAATTTACATGGAAGGTGACAAAGATGACATTCCGGTAGAAGTCGCGATGCGCTACAACACGTCTTATAATGAAAATCTGCACTCCTACGTAAACAATATCAACACGCACGAAGGTGGAACTCACCTTGCGGGTTTCCGGCGTGCACTGACGCGAACATTAAAGAAATTCGCAGATGAGCTTGGAATTCCTGCTAAAGAGAAAGTAGAAGTTACCGGCGACGATTTCCGTGAAGGACTTACAGCGGTGATTTCCGTGAAGGTGATGGAACCCCAGTTTGAAGGTCAAACTAAAACTAAACTGGGTAACTCCGAAGTTTCCGGTGCGGTGGATAAAATCGTGGGCGAAATGCTGAGCAACTTCCTCGAAGAAAACCCGAACGAAGCCAAAGTGATCGTTCAAAAAGTGGTTTTAGCCGCAAAAGCACGTCAGGCTGCGAAAAAAGCGCGCGAGCTTGTCCAAAGAAAATCGCCGATGGGCGGTAGCGGACTTCCGGGAAAATTGTCCGACTGCTCATCAAAAGATCCAGAAATATCAGAATTATTTCTGGTAGAGGGAGACTCCGCAGGCGGAACGGCTAAGCAAGGCCGTGACCGTCATTTTCAGGCCATTCTTCCACTCAGGGGTAAAATTCTGAATGTAGAAAAATCGATGCTTCATAAAGTGTACGATAATGACGAGATTAAAAATATTTACACGGCTTTAGGCGTATCAGTGGGTACTGAAGAAGATAGTAAAGCTTTAAATATAAGCAAATTACGTTACCACAAAATCGTAATCATGACAGACGCGGACATCGATGGCTCGCACATTTCCACGCTGATTCTGACATTCTTCTTCAGATATATGAAGGAACTTATTGAAAACGGCTATATCTACATCGCACAGCCACCGCTTTATTTACTTAAAAAAGGTAATAAAAAGATCTACGCTTACAACGAGAAAGAACGTGAGGAGTTTACACTCGAACTCGCACCAGACGGAAAAGGCGTCGAAGTGCAGCGTTATAAAGGTTTGGGTGAAATGAATCCTGAACAGCTTTGGGATACTACGCTGAACCCGGAGAACAGAATTTTGAAACAGGTCGGAATAGATAGTCTCGCTGATGCCGATAACGTATTTTCGATGCTGATGGGTGACGAGGTGCCGCCACGTCGTGAGTTCATTGAGAAAAATGCTGTTTATGCAAAAATTGACGTTTAATATTTCAGATATTTTAATTTTAAAAACCGTTCAGCAATGGACGGTTTTTTGCACTTAAAAATTAAATAATGCAAATTCATATGAAGACTATTCTTACCACTCTCAGCGCACTACTCGTCATCCTGCTCACCGCGTGTTCACAGAAAACACAGACTGAGGCTGTAGCAGAACAATCTCCCGGGCACAAAAAACAAACTTTCAAGATTGACTCTATAGTCGTATCCGACAGTTTAAAAGTAAGCGACAGCGTGACGGCTTCTTTTAAAATGTCAACACTTCTCTTCCCTGCTTTATCTGATAAAACGCTACTCGACAGCATCTACCACGGTCAGAATTTAAAAGCTGCTATCTACACTAAAAATGATCTGCAGCAAGCAATCGACGAACAAAAAAAAATGTATTTCCAGGAAAATAAAGAATCACTCGCCGATTATACGCCAGGTTTTGCCCAAACTTGGACGCAAAATTCGTCGATGGATATTTTTTCGCACGCTGATGACATGCTCACACTCATTTACAAAAGAGACGGATACACAGGTGGCGCGCACGGCTATTATGACGAAACTTACCGCGTTTTTGACTTAAAGAAGAACAGGCAGATCTCTTTAAGTGACGTTATTAAAAATCAGGATGCACAGGTTTGGGCGCGAATTCTGATGACCCATTTTCTGCAGGATGATTCAGACAGAGGTCAGGCACAAATGCTTTTGGTAAAAGATATTCCGCTAAACAACAATTTCTATTTTGACCGGCAAAATCTCTATTTCTTATATAATCAATATGAAATTGCCGCTTACGCAGCGGGTCCTGTGCTCATAAAAATTCCGTTTACCGAAATTAAACCTTTTCTACAGACCGATTTCAAGAACAGGATAAATCTTCAATAAAATCACGACTCAAAGTTCAGGATGGATAATGTTGCGTTTATAATCAATCCGTTTTCGGCAAAGAAACACTATGAGCCATTTTTTGAGGCTTTAAAGAGAAAGATTCCGGACGCGAAAGTCTATATTTCTGAATCAATCAAAGGTACTTTTGACTTTATTGAAAGCCATTTCGAAACTGTTGAGATCTTCGTAGCGGTTGGCGGCGATGGTACTATTTCTACTGTCGCGCAAAAAATCATCAATAGCGACAAAATTTTAGCGGTTTTCCCGGGCGGCTCAGGCAACGGTTTTTCCCGGGAAACACATTTCAAGGCCGATCTTGATGAACTTCTGAAAAAAATAAAAACACACAAGGTCAAAAGTGTCGATACTTTTACGGTAAACGGGCACCTTTCGATCAATGTTTCCGGAACTGGTTTTGACGGTAAAGTGGCCAAAGAATTTGAAAAGACAAAGCGCGGTTTTAAAAATTATATTAAAGTTTCACTTCAAACCTATTTTAAATATAAACCAGTCAAAATAAAGTTTTTAAACGAAAATCTGGCGAAACACGATGGGAAATATTTAATGCTGAACGTTGCAAACACGCGCCAGTTCGGCAACAACGCGTATATCGCACCGAAAGCCAGCAAAAGTGACGGCCTGGTAGATCTGGTTTTGGTAAAGAAATTTCCGGCGTGGTATGCGCCATTTTTTGCTTACAAAATGTTTACGAAAAAACTCGAAGACAATCACTATGTCAGTTATTTTCCGGTTTCCGAAGTGGAATTGGAAGTGAGCACCACCAATTGGCATCTCGATGGCGAATTCACCAGAATTGAATCACCGGTTAAAATAATTGTTCAGCCGAAAAGCCTGAAGATTCTGCAGTGACAGAGCTTTTTTAGCCTAAATCAATTTCAGGATCTCACTCGTATCCTCATTTTTAAAGTTGCAATAAATCGTGTGATGAAAGGTGTTGAGCTTTTTGAGCGAGGAAAGAAGTGATTTTTTTTCCTTGTCATCCAGCTGTCCGCACATGATTTTAGAAACCACGGTGATGTCCTGCATAGATTCGCGGAAGACTTTTTTACCTTTTGGCGTTACCGTGATGCGCGTGCTGCGTTTGTCGTGTTCATCAGGGCTTTCGGCGAAAAGTCCGTTCTTCACAAGCCGTTTTATAATTTCGATTCCGGTCTGTTTTTCATGCGCATTTTTTTCGATCAGCTGCATTTTCGTCAGGCTGTCATAATCCATCATGCGGAAAAGATAGGTAAAGTCCTCGTTCACCAAAGAAGGATGACTTTCGAGTGACTTACGGATGAGCTGTTTGGAATACCGCCCGAGCATGATGACTTGTTTTGCAATTTCATTTTCCAGATCATAGACATCGAGATCAAATTTTTCAGTCAGATTCCGTGGATTTTCGTGCTCGTAAGCTTTTTGATTAAGATAGAGTCTGAAATCATCGAGACTGCCGCCACCCGAAGGTGTACCTTTCAGGTAATTGTCAAGTTCCGTTAAAGTCTCAATGACTAGATTTAGTTCCATTTAATACATTTTAAAGTTTTCATTTTTGGCGACCATCAGATGGTTCAAGTTTAAATCTTACTTTAGTGCAAAGATACGCTCCACAATACATCTTTATTCCATTTTTGGCTTAAAAATTGGCTGTGAGTGGCGAATAATGAATCTGATTAAAATAAAAAATAACATTAGAACAACTAATATTCCCTACGATTTGCTAAATTTAAACATATTATAATATCAAATCAGCAAATACCGCTAACTAATTTTGAGTTTAAATCTTGAAAATTTAAGACAAAATTAGCAAATAAATTTTCTTTTTAAATTTTTAAAGTATATTTTTGTTCTAATTATTTCGCAATTATGAAAAAAGTCATCGTTTTAGGTTCCGGTTTTTCATCGCTCGCATCTGCATGCTATATGGCCAAAGCGGGCTATGACGTAACGGTGATTGAAAAAAATGAACAGATTGGCGGCCGCGCTTCGATGCTTGAAATGAATGGTTTCAAATTCGACATGGGCCCAAGTTGGTATTGGATGCCCGATATTTTCCAACGTTTTTTCGCAGATTTTAACAAAAAAGTTGAAGACTATTATTCCCTTGAAAAACTCTCGCCGGGCTACCGCGTCTACTTCGGGAAGAATGATTTCATTGATATATCTGATGATCCGCAGGAGATTGTGAAGACTTTTGAGGAGCATGAACCGGGTTCGGGGAAGCATCTTGAGGATTTGATGAACAAAGCAAAAGCGAACTATGAAATCGCAATGCAGGATCTGGTTTATAATCCGGGAAAATCAGTGTTAGAACTGGTTTCCGTTGAGACCGCGAAACGTTTGCCGCTTTTCGTGCAGAATATCGCACAGACGGTTCGCCGGAATATTGAGAATCCTAAACTCAGAAGTATTCTTGAATTTCCGGTGCTTTTTTTGGGCGCGAAACCCCGTGATACGCCAGCGTTCTACAATTTTATGAACCATGCTGATTTCGGGCTCGGGACGTGGTATCCCAAAGGTGGTTTCAACGCGGTGGCAAAAGGCATTGCAAAACTCGCAGATGAACTGGGTGTCAAGTTTTTGCTGAATGAAGAAATTGTGAAAATCGTTAGTGAAGGTGATGTGGCAACGAGAATTATTACCAAAAACGGCGAGCATGAAGCCGACATCTTTATATCGGGAGCTGATTATGCACACACCGAAAGCCTTTTAAGCAACAGCGTTCGTAACTATTCCACTGAATATTGGCAAAAGAAGACTTTCGCACCTTCGTCTCTTTTATATTACGTTGCTTTTGACCGAAAAGTGCCCGAACTTCAGCACCATAACCTCTTTTTTGACACCGACTTTGAAAAACACGCTGAAGAAATATACGATACACACCAGTGGCCAAAGAAACCCCTGTTTTACGCGAATTTTTCAAGCAAAACAGATTCTGGGCTCTGTCCTGAAGGTAAAGAAGTCGGCTTTTTTCTGGTTCCTGTCGCGGTAGACCTGGAAGACTCCGAAGAGATACACGAACAATATTTTGAAGTGATAATGGACCGTATCGAAAAAAACATCGGTGTTGACCTTCGTTCAGCTGTGCTGTTCAAAAAAAGTTTTGGCGTGAAAGATTTCAAGGAAAGGTATCATTCTTGCCGTGGCAATGCGTATGGCCTTGCAAACACACTCAGACAGACTTCAGTTCTGCGTCCTGCAATAAACAATTTTAAAGTGAAAAATTTATTTTATACCGGGCAACTCACCGTGCCGGGTCCGGGTGTCCCGCCTGCGCTGATTTCTGGCAAAGTAGTAACAGATTACATTCTGCAGCGGAGCCCTAAAATTTTAGCAAATACATAAGCGATGAATAATCTAAACATTTACGACTCGGTTTGCGGACTTTCTTCCAAAATAGTGACAGAAAAGTACAGTACGTCATTCGCCCGCGCTTCTACCCTTTTTCAGCCGGAGATTCGTCAGCACATTTATAATATTTACGGGTTTGTGCGTTTCGCAGATGAAATTGTGGACACATTTCACGAATTTGACAAAGCCAAACTGATGGACGAGTTCGAAAACAGCTACCGTATGGCGCTGGAAAACGGTATCTCGTTGAATCCCATTCTGCATTCATTTTGCCACACTCAGCGTGAAAAAAACATCCCGCAGCATCTTGTCGATTCCTTTTTACATTCGATGAAGATGGATCTGGGCGAAATAAAAGATCTCAACGATGAAAAATATAATGAGTACATCTACGGTTCTGCGGAAGTGGTAGGCCTGATGTGTTTAAAAGTTTTCGTCGATGGCAATGTGGCGGAATACGAAAAACTAAAGCCTTATGCACAAAGCCTTGGCGCGGCCTTCCAGAAAATAAATTTTCTGCGAGACATCAGTGCAGATTTCAATGATCTGAACCGCACTTATTTCCCAAATGTAGATTTCCGTACGTTTACTTTAAAGGATAAGCGGGAAATTGAAGAAGATATTGCTGAAGATTTTGCGCATGCCTTCAAAGGAATAAAAATGCTGCCTATTTCCAGCCGTATTGCAGTTTTCATGGCATATAAATATTATAACAACTTGCTGAAGAAAATCCGAAGAACCAAACCTGAGCAACTGCTGACAAGCAGAATCAGTGTTTCCAATGCGCGCAAGATCTATCTGTTTGGCGAAATGATGATTAATAAAAACCTTAAATTAGTCTAAATTTTAAGGAAATGAAAAATTTAATCTTACTATTGTTTTCCGTTTTTACAGTTTCAATCAATGCCCAAAATATGGTACCTTACCGTGATATGATGAAAAAAGGCGTTGAGTCTGAAACGGCCACAAAGGCGTTAGTTGAAAATTCGCAGAAAGCTTTTGAGACCACTAAAAAACCAATTTATCAGGCATTCTATGCGATGGGAACTTTGCTTTTGGCCAAACATACCAGCAATCCGATGAAGCAGTTTTCCTACTTTAAAAAAGGGAAATCTGCACTGGATAATGCCGCGAAATCAGATCCCAAAAAT
The DNA here is from genome assembly GCA_023419095.1 of Bacteroidota bacterium. Classification (GTDB taxonomy): domain Bacteria; phylum Bacteroidota; class Bacteroidia; order Flavobacteriales; family Weeksellaceae; genus Kaistella. The sequence goes on from JAEZYN010000054.1 coordinate 10,785, forward strand.
GTTGAAATTCGTTTTCTGCGTTACGTTACGCAACAGCAGGCACCGGCTTTTTTAGGCTACAACAGGGACATGAAAAAAGACAAGGAACTGATAATGAGTCAGTATAAAAATCTTGAAGACAAAGATTTGGTACAGAGAATAAAACGTCATTTCAAAATCGCTTAAGATGGAAACCACCGGATTTATACTTATTACGCTTGGCGTCTTTGTGGGCATGGAAGCCATCACCTGGCTTACACATAAATATATCATGCACGGTCTTGGCTGGTATTTTCATGAAGATCATCATCAACCCGGCTACCCGCATGTATTTGAAAAGAACGATTTCTTTTTTGTGATTTTTGCCATTCCGAGCATTTTACTGTTTTATTTTGGTTCGCGTGGCGAACTGAATTGGATGTTTTTTGTGGGTTTGGGTATTTTACTTTACGGAGTTTGCTATTTTCTCGTTCATGACGTGCTCATTCACCGACGTTTCAAATGGTTCGACAAAACCAACAACTGGTATTTCAGAGGTTTGCGGAAGGCACACAAGATCCACCACAAACATTTGAACAAAGAACACGGCGAATGTTTCGGAATGCTTTTCGTCCCATTCAAATACTTCCGTGAGGCACGAGTTTCCCGTTCTTAAAAAATCTATACTTTGCAGGCATACTACTATTTACTTCTTGATATTTTAAGTTTTTCGATACCTTTTCTGTTCAGTTTTGAACGTAAAAGGATGTACTTCATCCAGTATTGGAAAGCTTTTTTCAGTGCCATTCTAGTGGTCGGATTGTTCTTCATCGCCTGGGATATCTATTTCACTCACATGAAAGTCTGGGGTTTCAATGATGAATATCTAATTGGTTTAAGAATATTTAAAATGCCTTTGGAAGAATATCTTTTTTTCCTGCTGATACCTTATGCCAGCGTGTTTATTCATTATTCACTGGAATATTTTTACCCGAAAATCCTGTTAAACCAAAAAATAACAAAAGCGATCACTTATGTGCTGTTCGCGGCGAGTTTAATAGTGGCGGTATTGAATACGGATAAAATCTACACACTCTGCAGCTTTGGGCTTTTTGCCTTGCTGATGCTGGGTCAGATTATATTTAAATGGAAAGATGCGAACCGGTTTTACATCAGTTTCATCATTATTTACATTCCTTTTTACTTTGTAAACAACGCGCTTACCGGAAATTATTCCGAAAATCCTGTTGTTTTTTATGACGATACCGAAAACCTCGGGATTCGTGTCGGGACGATGCCTTTGGAAGACAGTTTCTATTGTTTCACCTTGCTTTACAGTACTGTTTTGGTGTTTGAATATTTAAAAGTGAAATGGAATTATCCACCTTCAAAAGCCGAATATGCAAAGTAAAACCATCCGTCAGTCCGGAATTTACACACTCACTTCCGAACAGGTTTTGCCCATAACGATGAGCGAGGCCTGGGATTTTTTTACTGTTCCGACAAATCTTGATAAGATTACGCCTTCGGACATGAAATTTTTTATAACGAATAATCCCGGTTCCGAAACGTATGAAGGTCAGATAATTACTTATAAAATCGGTATTTTTCCGCTTATTAAAAGCAATTGGATCACTGAAATCACGCACCTTAAAAGTCCAGCCGGATTGCCATTAAAAAAAGCTTTCTTCGTCGATGAACAGCGGTTCGGACCTTACGCAATGTGGCATCATGAGCATCATTTTGAAGAACTGGAGAATGGTAAAGTGAAAATGACCGACATTGTAAATTATAAAATGCCTTTGGGAATTTTTGGCCAAATGCTTGCTGGCAAACTGGTATCTGATAAGGTAACGCGCATTTTCGAAGGACGGCGCCAAATACTGAGCAAACTTTTAGGCTGATGAAAATTTTTCTTACAGGTGCGACCGGCTACATTGGAAAACGACTGCTGATCCAGCTTTTGGAAGAAGGTCATTCCGTAGTCTGTTCTGTCCGCGACCGAAAAAGATTCAGCACAAAACTTTACGAAAATCATCTTGACCAACTTGAAATAACAGAAAACGATTTTCTGGTTGAAACTTCGCTTCAGAGTATTCCTGTTGATATTGATTTTGCGTATTACCTTATTCACTCCATGTCTTCGGATGACGGCGATTTCGCTGAAAAGGAAAAACGCAGCGCTGAAAATTTCAGGTTAGCACTCGAAAAAACTAATGTCAGGCAGGTGATTTTTTTAACGGGAATTATTAATAATGACAAACTTTCAAAGCATTTACAGTCACGCAAGAATGTTGAGGAAGCTCTGAAAAGCCAGAAATATGCGCTCACGAGTTTGCGTGCGGGAATCATTGTAGGTTCGGGAAGCGCTTCATTTGAAATCATTCGCGACCTTGTGGAAAAACTTCCCGTCATGATCGCTCCAAAATGGCTTACAACGCGCTGCCAACCGATTGCAATTCGAAATGTAATTCAGTTTCTGATTGGCGTGATGGGTAAAGAAAACACCTATAACCGCAATTTTGATATTGCCGGCCCCGAAGTTCTGACGTACAAAGAAATGTTGTTTCACTATGCGGAAGTCCGCGGGCTGAAGCGCCACATTTACGCAGTTCCGGTCATGACGCCGAAAATGTCCTCGTATTGGCTTTACTTTATTACCAGCACAACCTATCCGCTGGCGAAAAATCTCGTCAGCAGCATGAAAACAGACGTGATCGCGAAGCCAAATGATCTTGCGGAGCAACTGGGAATTCAGCTTTTTTCGTACAAAGAAGCTATCGCTTTGGCTTTTGATAAAATCAAGCAGAACGACGTGCTTTCAAGCTGGTATGATTCATTTACCGGTGCATTTCACGACCGGAATGTCTGGCAATATCTGGAAGTTCCGAACAAGGGCTGTTTTAAGGATAAGCGGAAACTTGCAACCAATGATGAAGAAGCAACACTCGAACGTATCTTTAGCATTGGTGGAAAAAGAGGTTGGTATTACGCCGATTTTCTGTGGCAAATACGCGGATTCCTCGACCGTCTTTTTGGTGGCGTCGGCATAAACCGTGGCCGCCGGAACATGAATTATCTTGAAGCCGGTGACTCTGTCGATTTCTGGCGCGTGCTTTATGCAGACAAAGCTGAAAAAAGACTTTTACTATTCGCGGAAATGAAAGTTCCGGGGGAAGCGTGGCTCGAATTTAAAATAAAAGACGGAATTCTGTATCAGGAGGCGACTTTCCGGCCTTTAGGAATTTCCGGCAGACTCTATTGGTATTCTGTTTTGCCTTTTCACGGACTTATTTTTAATGGTATGCTGAAGAAGCTGGCCGGGAAATAATAGCTGTGAAAAGAATAATCTTGCGCTTTGCTGAATTATTTTAAAATCAACGCAACAAAGGCAAGAAATAAGACAGACTGCAATTTCTCTTCATCATTTGTGTTCTGCAATCTCAACAAAGATATTGTGCGGATAGCAAACACCACTTAACATTTGTTAATTTACGTTAATTTGCTTCTTTCTTTGCGAATGCGGGACAGATGAACAGAAGAAATATTGAGCCAGGAAGCGAGATGCTTCAGCGGAACCACATCCAGATAGCGGGAAAAATAGCTTTCGACAAGATCATAATTTTCGCTTGCCTTATTAAAACTTCTTGTATTGCTGAATTTGAGCAGGTTCACGTAATGCTCCTCCATCACGAGTAGTCCGAACAGTGCCCAATCGTGATATTTTGCGTAAAGTTTCATCAACTTTTCCTTTTCGATAGAGTAAACCATTGAATCTTCGTAACAGCAGATATCACATTTGCTCACCGTTTGTGAACTGAAACTTTCATACTCCGTGATCACGGTACTTTCCTGATTCAGCCACATAGTTTTTTCTTCGCCGTCTTTATCGACGAAATAGCAGCGCGTAATAGAATTTTCAACCATAAAAATCCTTTTACACACTTCACCCGCTTTTAAAATGAAGTCTCCGCTTTTACAGTCCCAAACTTCGAATTCATCTAAACCCAGCTCGAGGATTTCCAAATCAAAATCCGGCTTGTATGAAAGCACTTTTGATCTTGCAAAATCTTTATGCGCTTTGTCTGTTATCATATTATTTTTTATTCTACCGCCACTGAATCATCGCCGCGCCCATCTGCAACAGCACTTGCGTTTCCATTTTCATCGATCACAATCAGTTCTGTTCTCCCGATTTGATTCACCGATTCAAATTTATAACTCATCTTTTTTAATGTTGAAACCGTAGTTTCCGGAAAATTATTTTCAATCATGACCGTTTCCGGCAACCATTGATGATGGAATTTGGGCGAATTCACTGCAGTATTCGGGTTGAGTTTGAAATCGATGATATTTACTATGGATTGGAAAACAGAGGTCGGAATCGTAGTTCCACCCGGCGTTCCCACGATAACGTATGGCCGGTTATTTTTAAGGACAATTGTGGGCGTCATCGAACTCAGCATTCTTTTTCCCGGTGAAATCGCGTTCGCTTCACCACCGACGGCACCAAACATATTTGGCACGCCGGGTTTAACAGAAAAATCGTCCATTTCATTATTTAGGAAAAAACCCGCACCGGCAACTACTACTTTGCTGCCATACAAACCGTTGAGTGTTGTGGTAACCGCGACAGCGTTTCCGTCCTTGTCAACGATCGAAATGTGCGTAGTTTCGGTAGATTCATTCGGTTGCGCAATGATCTTTCCAACTTCCGAACTGAGGCTTGCTTCATTTTTTTTGTAAGATTTCCACCGGTTTTTCAAATATTCATCAGAAATCAACATTGACGTCTGATCTTTTATAAATGCGGGATCGCCCATATATTCGGCACGGTCGGCAAACGCGCGGCGTTCCGCTTCCACCATTATCTGTACAGCTTCCGCGGAGTTCTGTTGGTATTGCGTAAGGTTTTCAAAAGCTGACATTTTCAGCATTTGCGCTAGAAGAATTCCACCGCTTGAAGGCAAAGGCATGGAAACAATTTCGCTATCTTTATAGTTAAATGTGAGCGGCTTCCGTTCTACCACTTTATAATTTTTAAGATCGCTGAGCGTAATAATTCCGTTGCCGCGTTTCATTTCAGCGACAATCAGGTCGGCAGTTTTACCTTCATAAAAGCCTTTCGCGCCGTTTCTCTGAATACGCTTCAGCGTTTCAGCCAGTTCTGTTTGAACCAAGATATCGCCTTGCTTCCACTTTTCATTTTTCTGAAAAACGCTCGACAGTTTGTTGTGCCGGTTAAAATATTCCATTTGTTCGTTCAGCAGCGCAGCTTCTCGCGCGGTTACAGCAAAACCTTTTTCAGCCAGATCGATCGCCGGCTGAATCAGTTGCGGCATCGGAAGATTTGCATGTTTCAGTGTCGCATAAAATCCCGCTACCGAACCCGGAACACCCACCGCCAACCGACCATTTTGGGAAAGATTTGTATTTGCATTGCCTTTTTTATCGAGATACATATCACGTGAAGACTTTTGCGGCGCGGTTTCGCGAAAATCAATCGTGAATTTTTCACCGTTCCGTTTTACACCGACTAAAAATCCACCG
>JAEZYN010000081.1 GCA_023419095.1 Bacteroidota bacterium
TCGCAGAGGTCGCTGGTTCGAGCCCAGTACTGCCCACAAAAAAACCAACGTGTTGTGAGGTTTATTTAAATTAACTTACAATCCGGTTGATACCCAGAAGGTCGGTCTCGTCTGAGGACGAGATCACGACCCACAAAATCTCAGAGAAATCTGAGATTTTTTTGTTTCCGGGTAGTTAGCTCAGTTGGTTCAGAGTCTCGTCCGAGGACGAGAACATCGTAGAGGTCACTGGTTCGAGCCCAGTACTGCCCACAAAAAACCACGTGTTGTGAGGTTTATCTAAATTAACTTACAATCCGGTTGATACCTAGAAGGTCGGTCTCGTCTGAGGACGAGAACATCGCAGAGGTCGCTGGTTCGAGCCCAGTACTGCCCACATTTTTTCTCCGCTATTAACGGAGATTGTTTATTTCTAGGAAATCTGCCAAGACAATCGTTTCATGTGCTTTCAAAAATGTAATTTTGCGAAACTTCTTTCCGATGTACAAAAGCATTATCCGCCCGCTCCTATTCAAATTTGATCCTGAGAAAGTCCATCACTTCACATTTTATGTTCTTAAAAACTTTGGTTTTCTTACCAAACTTTTCTTCCCGAAACCTTTAGAAGACAAAAGACTCGAACGAGAAGTTTTTGGTCTGAAATTTAAAAATCCGGTAGGATTGGCTGCGGGCTTCGATAAAGATGCAAAAATGTTCAGTGAACTTTCTGATTTAGGGTTTGGCTCTATCGAAATCGGCACGCTGACACCCAAAGCGCAGGAGGGAAACCCCAAAAAAAGGCTTTTCAGGCTGATCGAAGACTCAGCTGTCATTAACCGGATGGGCTTTAATAACGAGGGCGTAGATGTCGCTGTAGAGCGTCTGAAAAAAAATAAAAAGATACTTATCGGCGGAAACATCGGTAAAAATAAAATCACTGCAAATGCAGACGCCACGGATGATTATGTGTATTGTTTCGAAAAACTTTTTCCTTACGTTGATTATTTTGTGGTGAACGTAAGCTCGCCAAACACGCCAAACCTGCGTGCTTTGCAGGAAAAGGAACCTTTAACACAACTTTTGGCAACGCTTCAGCATTTAAATATAAAAAGAACTCCAGCCAAGCCGATACTTTTAAAAATCGCGCCTGATCTTACCGACGAACAATTGCTGGACATCATTGACATCGTACATGACACAAAAATCTCGGGCGTGATTGCGACCAACACTACTCTTTCACGTGAGGGTTTAATTTCGGACGTAAAAACCGAAACAGGCGGACTTTCCGGAAAACCACTGACAAAAAGGTCAACCGAAGTAATTCGTTTTCTTTCCGAAAAAAGCGGCCACGCTTTCCCGATTATCGGCGTAGGCGGAATACATTCCGCGCAAGATGCCATCGAAAAGCTAGATGCCGGCGCAAGTTTGGTTCAGCTTTATACGGGATTTATTTATGAAGGACCCGCGTTAATACGTGAAATCAATGAGGCGGTCTTAAAACGGTGTTAAAGGAAAAAATTCGAAACGGTGTAGATAATAAGTCCGACCAATCCTCCGACCAACGTTCCGTTGACGCGAATAAACTGAAGATCTTTGCCTACTTCCCGCTCAAGTTTTTCACTGAGTTCCCGGCCTTCCCAGTTACCAACCGTTGAACTGATCAGATTTGCGGCCTGATGCGTATTCCTGAGGATATATTTGTACGCCGTGACACGAATCCAGTGATCGATCTTATGCTGCAACTTTTCGTCGGTCTGCAGGTTGAAGGCGAGTTGCGCCAGATTTTTTCGGACATAATTCTTCAAAGCGGAACTTTCGGTTTCCAGCTCTGAAAGCAAGGATTTTTTGATTGACAGCCAGATATCGCCGGCGTATTGATGCAATTTTTCTTCCTGCAGGAAATCGTTCTTTATTTTTTTAAAATCATCATCCCACTGCTCAGAATTTTGAACGTCGCTGGCAAAAGCCTGAAGCTTCTGTGTAATCTCAAACCTTAATGCGTGCTGCGGATCTGCTTCCACTTCCTCAAAAAATCCGGCTAAACCTTCAGTAATTTTCGCGGCGATCGAGCTGTCGACGAACTTCGGAATCAGGAAGTAGCTTTCACGCTTCACGCGTTCCTGCACCAGCTTTTGGTTGTTTGTGACATAATCTTTTATCTGGCCTGAAAGATTCGTTATCAGTTTTTGATGATCATTATTTGCAAGAATATATTCGAGACCGTTTCCCACTATCTTATTGATTTTCAGTTCGTCGGTCATTTCACGTGCTTTATTGGCGATGAAATTGACGACTTCGGAATCATCAAGTTTATTTACGATATCAAAAGCAAGACCTGACACTTCTTTTACCAGCATATTCTGATTGCGGCCGTTCGATAGCCACTTTCCCGCAACGACCGAAACTTTTAGTTTTTGAATGTAAGGCCTGATGTTCTCCGGCGAAAGAAAATTTGAGACCACAAAACTGCCCAGATTGTCACCAATCCGTTCCTTGCTGTTTTCGATAAGGTTGGTATGCGGAATTCTTAAACCTAAAGGATAATTAAAAAGAGCCGTAACCGCGAACCAGTCAGCAAGAGCGCCAACCATTGCAGCTTCAGAAAAGGCGCGGATATAACCGATCCAATGTGCAGGATTATTTTTTTGTAAAACAGTAGTCACAACAAAAACCATCGCCATTAGCACAAACAGGGAAGTTGCAAATGCTTTATACTTTTGTAGTTGCATTTTCTTTTCTGTATCATTCATTATTTCAAAATTAGTAATTTTGAGGTTGACAACTCATTCAGGATACTTTAATACACAAAAATGAGTTTCACACTTATGAAAGTTTTAGTCTCAATTCTGGTATTAATGTCTTTACAGATGTGCAGCCAGATCAAAAAATCCGAAAACTCCCAAAAAATGGAAAATTCAAACACAAAAAACAATACATACTACTCGCGTACCGACCGCACAAAACTCAACGTCCCGAATTCTGAATGGAAAAAAATCCTTCCACCTGACGTCTATGCAATCGCGCGCGAAGCCGATACAGAAAGACCTTTCACCGGAAAATATAACGAGTTTGATGAACTTGGCGAATATTACTGCATCGTGTGCGGAAACCACCTCTTCCGTTCAGATTCTAAATTTTCCTCTACTTGCGGCTGGCCCAGTTTCTTTGAAGCAGACAAAGAAGGTGTTGCCTATCACCGCGACACGAAGTTTGGCATGGAAAGAATAGAAGTGGTGTGCAAACGCTGTGATTCACACCTGGGACACGTCTTTAATGATGGCCCGCCACCTACAGGAACGCGTTACTGCATGAATTCGGTGAGTCTTGAATTCGTCGGTGATTCTGAAAACAAATGAAAAAAATTGCGGAACTGAAATGGTTCCGCAATTTCTATTTAAAATCATATAATCCTTAAGTCAAAGGCGCACCTACCTGAAGATCACACCGGTGATGCGGTTCGCCGTGTGGCGGATTCAGCGCAGGCTTTGGCCCTACTGCCGCACTCGATGAAACCGAAGGTGACGGTGCTGAAACTGAAGGCTGAATAGGATTTGTATTAAAACCCGTTGCCTGAGAACCCTGTATTACCGGTGGCGCAACAGCCTGTGCAGGCGCAGGGCTGTCAATCGGTGCTCCAACCTCGATGTCGCAGCGGTGATAAGGCTCGCCGTGTGGCGGGTTCAACGCGGGTTTCTGAGCCGCGTTTGCCTGCGTGCCTTCATTTATTTCACCCACCTGTTGCACAGGTAGCGCACTGTTTTCAGCTACAGCCGCAGTATCAGTTGCGGCCTGTTGCTGCGTAGATTCAGTCTGGCCCACTTTCGGGTTTTTGGCTTCACACGACAGAAGTACGGTGGCCGTAATAATCATTAAAAATGGTAATCTTTTCATTTTCGGTACTGGTTTTAATCATTAAAAAGAAACATCAATGCCTACGTAAACATTCGCCGGCATTATCGGGGCATACACCATTCCGCCATCAAAATAATTTCCAAACGGATTGGCGGCATCGATGATCGGCCGTTCCTGCGTATAGCTCGTGAGGTTTTCTCCGCCCAAATATACACGAATATTTTTATTGAAGTTACGCGAAATCTGTGCGTTAAGTGTCGCAAAAGAGGAAGAATATTCCGGAAGTCGGTATTCGGCCGGATTTGCGGTCAGATTCGGAAGTTTCTGCGGACCAACTATCTGCAAAGTGGTATCAAAATTCCAGAAACCGCCTTTTTCATTTTTGTCCGTTGCATATGAAGCATTGAAAAAACCTCTGTTTTTGGCCATAAACGGAATTTCTCTTCTTCCATCCGCAAAATCTGCCTGTACATCATAGTATTTATAAGCTAATCGAAGTTCGAGATTTTTTGCCGGTACAAAATCAAGCTGCGTCTGAAAACTGTTGGCAAATGAGCTTCCGTCCAGATTATAAAATACAATTCTGTTCGGCGAAATATCCAGATCTGTCAACACCTGATCCTGGAAATCTGTTCTGAAAAAATCGGCTACAAGCGTAGCTTTACGATTGAATAATTTGAATTCCTGCTGAAGACTGAGCCCATAATTCCACGCTATCTCCGGTTTCAGACCATAAATATTACCCTCATTTCCTAAAATTTGAATCTCACGATTTGACGCAAAATACTGCTGGTTCTCCGCAAAAACATTGGCTGTGCGGAAACCTCTGCCTGCAGAAAGCCTTAAAATGGTCTTTGGAAACAGATCATATTTAAAGTTCAGCCGTGGTGTAAACTGCGTTCCAGCCAAATTGTGAAAATCGGTTCTTGCACCAGCAACTAAAGTATATTTGAGTCCTGTAAGCGTGTACTCGAAGAAAAGCCCGGGTACAGTTTCGGTTCTTGCGAAATTTTGCGTCAGGTAATCTTCATCAAAATCGTCGTATAAAAAGCTTGCGCCTGTTTTGTATTTGTGGTTTGTATTGCCGAAAATACTTTCAAAAACCAGATTGGAATAAAAGGTTTTCTGCTTACCCAGATAATTCCGGTTACCGAAAAAACTATCCTGCTGGTGGTATGTAAATTGGTTCATCCAGCCAATACTTTGGTAGGGTTTACCTTTAAATACATAACCGGTTTTATTCCACACATCGAATTTCGAAATATCAATGCCCACACCATATGCACTTTGCTGGGAGCGGTCCAAATTTTTGTCAAAACTGGTTTGCCCGCCAAAACGCTCATCTTTTACAAAGCTGATTCCGAAATGCGTTCCCACACCATTGTGGTCCAGTCCATTATAATTTAAAAGATATGCAGCATTGATTTGGTTACCGGTAGGCTGGTCCAGAAAACCGTCATCGTTTGAGTCCATTTTGGCCAGCGTTGCATTGCCGTGGAGCAATACCGTTTGATTCCAGTGCTCTGAAAGCGCGCTCGTGGTAGTAATGTTGATTTCAAATCTTGAATTGATGTCGCCGAAAACATTTATTGCAGATTCGGGCTGATCCTGCAGCTTCAAAAGTTCGGTATTTATCTGGCCGGTAATACCTTCATAACCGTTGGTAACAGTACTTCCGCCTTTTGTAAGCTGAATTCCGCCAATCCATCGACCTGGAATTAGATTCATTCCGTATGGCGATGCAAGTCCACGGATTGAAGGCAAAAGTTCCTTTGTCAGTGAGGTATATTTTTGGTCTAAACCCAGCATTTTCAATTGCTTGGTTCCTGTTACCGCGTTACTGAACGATACATCTACCGTGGCATTCGTTTCAAAGCTTTCGGAAAGGTTGCAGCACGCCGCCTTCAGCAACTCTTTTGAACTGATATTAAATGTAAGTCCGGTTTGTTTTTTGTTCAGAGCCGTTGCCTCGCCCAGTCGCACAAGTTTCACTTCTTCAATGGATTTGTCAACATGGTCAGCGTGTTGCGTAAAATCTTTTCGCGCCGGCGCTTCTTCGGTATGCACCAGCGGACTCTTCACGCCGAGCGGCAAAGTTCGGTCGTAAAGGCAGCAGTCGGGCAACGAATTATAAACCGCGTCGGATGCTGTGAATTTTTCATTGTCGTGTCCTACATCAGCAATCTTTTTTAAAATTGCGTCCGAAGACGTTTTGGAATTGTCAAAATTTAAAGTAACAATTTGGGTTTCCGGTTCCCAAACCGCTGAATCTGCACCTGCAGTTTTGGCTGCAGCTTCAATTCTTTTTTTACATGACGCACAGTTTCCGCGCACATAAAATTGGTTGTCTTGCTTTTCCGCCGGCATTTGGTTGCTTACGGAAGATGCAGGCTTGCTTTCAGACATCTTAAGGAAAGAGGGTGTTCTTTTGTAATGACAACATCCGGGTAAATTTTCATACACCGCGTCGGGTGCAGAAAAACGCTCATTGTCGTGACCTGCTTCTGCAATTTGTTTTAAGATGACATCGGAATTAGTTTTAGCCTCATCAAATTCCAAAGTGAGCTGTTGGGTTTCCGCATTCCAGTTGGCTGCGGTTGCGCCGGCTTTTTTAGCGGTGGTTTCTATCCGATCTTTGCACATTCCGCATTCGCCTTTTACTTTAAATATAGAATGCAAGGTTTGGGCTGATAATATTTGGGAAAAGAGTAAGGTAAAAGCCAGAAAGCTTTTAAATAAAATTTTCATTTTTGTTGAAATTCGTTAATTTATGTACAAAATTTTGCCCGAATTGATATTTTTCAGGCTGTAAACAATAAATTAAACGAGTTTCGGCGGTTGCCAGATGGAGTCAAAAAGTGAAGTAAAAAATGGAACTTTAGCCGGATAAACCGGTTCGTTTGCGACGACAATCGACAAATCTGAAAGTACATTTTCAGGCGATATGTAGGTAAAAACAAAACTTACCACACAAGAATGGCAATTTGCACAGTCGTTGCTGCAATTGTTTTTGTCTGAATTTTTTTTGCCGGAACTCTCGTGACAGGATTTTGTAGTTTGCGTATCGCAGCAATCGGATTTATTTGCGGACGCGTCGCAGCACTGCTCAGTTTCCTGCGCAAAAAGCGTTTGAGTCGGCAGAATAAAAATGCCCAACCCTAGCACTATTAAAAATATTTTAAATGACTTTGACACGTAGCTGCAAAATTAGTAATTTAAAATTAACGCTCAAACCATTTGTAAACACCGAATAGCATGACACTTGTCATTTAAGCTCGATGGGATTGTTGTTTTTTTGAATTTCCTCCTTCAGACGGTTTTCAAGCTGTCGCCGCTGATTGGGATCTGCATTTCGTGCGCCTCCACGCCCCGCGCCTCTTCCCGCCTGCATCGCAGCTACCGGATCGTTCCTGTAATTTGCCATCTGTTTCTCAAAATCTTTTCGGTTTATTTTGAGTATGTTTCCGTTCGTATTTAGAGTTTGAATTTCACCAACTTTGCGCGTTTCTTTTAAGTCAAATGAATAATCGCCTTTAGAGTCTTCCACTTTCACGATAAGTCCCGGCAGACCGGAAAATTTGTACGGCCCGTCCTGAAATGGAATTTCGTTCGCAAACCACGCATACCATGTTCTTCCTGCAAATTGTGTTTCGGCTTTCTGGGTTTTGTAATCGCCGATTGTGGCTGTTTCAGGCAGAATTTTCCAATCCATCGGCCGGTCCTCAGCGTACGAATACTGGTCGTGTGCGATTCTACCCGTAAATGTTTTTGTACCGTTTGCCAAATCTTTTTCAATTACAAAATCAATATTTGAACGAAGATTTTCCATCTGCGAGCGATCGAAACCTGCGCCACCGGTTTGGCGTGCACGGGCAAAAAGTGAATCGCGCTGGATTCTTTTTTCGGCATAGAAAACCGATTTCGCAGGGGAAACATCCAAAATTGCGGTCTCCGTCTTTATGTCACCGCGTTGTGTGGAGTCCAGCTTCATTGAAACCTGGTATATAAAACGTGTTGCTTGTGCTGAAACTGTCTGCATCAGCAATACAAGAGCAAAAAACAAGAACTTTTTCATGATGCTTTGATTTAAATATGCCGAAATTGTTAAATGATAACTTTGCTATAACCGTGATAGATAAAACTGTAGTGGCTAATTTGTTATTCGTTATATATTGCGTAATTTTGCAATATAAAATAAGTCTAAATAAAAACAATGATTAAGGTAAGCGACCAGGCAAAGCAAAAAGCGATTCAGCTGATGACTGAAGATGGATTCCGGCCTTTTGAAGACTATATAAGAGTCGGTGTAAAAAGCGGTGGCTGCTCAGGTTTGGAATATGTTTTAAAGTTCGACAGCGAGCGCTCAGACTCCGATCAGGTTTTTGAAGATAATGGCATCAAGATCATCATTGAAAAAAAATCGATTCTATATTTAGCCGGAACTGTTTTGGAATATTCCGGCGGCCTCAACGGTAAAGGTTTCATATTCAACAACCCGAATGCAAACAGAACCTGCGGTTGTGGTGAATCTTTCAGTTTATAAAATATTATGTCAAAATATACAGAAGACGACCTGAGAGTCGATCTTGAAAATCAGAAATACGAATACGGTTGGGAAACCGACATTGAATACGAAGAATTCCCTCTTGGGCTGAATGAAGATGTCGTGCGAATGATTTCGGCCAAAAAAAATGAGCCGGAATGGATGACGGAATGGAGGCTTGAAGCTTTCAGGATCTGGCAGAAAATGGAAGAGCCCACGTGGGCGAATGTCCGTTATGAGTCGCCAGATTTCCAGGCCATCCGTTACTACGCCGCGCCTAAGAAAAAACCTGAATTGGCGAGTCTTGATGAAGTAGATCCGGAACTTTTGAAAACTTTTGAGAAGCTGGGGATCAACATCGAAGAACAGAAAAGGCTGGCTGGCGTCGCGGTGGACATCGTAATCGACTCAGTTTCAGTAAAGACAACATTTCAGGAAACGCTTAAGGAAAAAGGAATTATTTTCTGCGCAATCTCGGAAGCCATCCAGGAACATCCGGACCTCGTGCGAAAATACATCGGAAAAGTGGTTCCACGCGGCGATAATTTCTATGCGGCGCTAAATTCCGCTGTATTTTCCGATGGAAGTTTCTGTTATATTCCTAAAGGTGTGAAGTGTCCGATGGAACTTTCCACTTATTTCCGAATCAACCAATCAGGTTCAGGCCAGTTCGAAAGAACATTACTAATCGCTGACGAGGGAAGCTATGTATCTTATCTTGAAGGCTGCACGGCGCCGGCACGTGATGAAAACCAGCTCCATGCCGCTGTGGTAGAGCTAATCGCGATGGATGATGCTGAAATAAAATATTCCACAGTACAAAACTGGTTCCCGGGTGATTCCGAAGGAAACGGTGGCGTTTTCAACTTTGTTACCAAGCGTGGCGTCTGTGAAAAAAGAGCTAAAATTTCGTGGACCCAGGTTGAAACCGGTTCTGCTGTGACGTGGAAATATCCGAGCTGCATCCTGAAAGGCGACAACTCAATCGGTGAGTTCTATTCGATCGCGGTGACAAACAACCATCAGTTCGCTGATACGGGCACGAAAATGATCCACATCGGCAAAAACACCAGATCAACGATCATTTCCAAAGGTATTTCCGCCGGAAAATCAAATAACTCTTACCGCGGTCTAGTGAAAGTAATGCCGTCTGCGAAAGGCGCGCGGAACTTTTCACAATGTGATTCGCTTCTGATGGGCAACGAATGTGGCGCGCACACTTTCCCTTACATCGAAATCAAGGACCCAAGCGCACAACTGGAGCACGAAGCAACAACCTCGAAAATCGGGGAAGATCAAATCTTTTACTGCAACCAGCGCGGCATCAATACTGAAAAAGCAATTGCACTGATCGTCAACGGTTTCGGGAAGGAAGTACTGAACAAATTACCGATGGAATTTGCCATTGAAGCCCAAAAACTGTTGGAAATATCACTTGAAGGCAGTGTCGGCTAAGATTACAGATTATTTAAAAACTAAAAAGCAAACGGTGCAGTTTTAAATTAAGCTGCTGCGTTGATGAAAATTATTATGTTAGCAATCAACAACTTACACGCACAAATAGAAGACGGCGTAGAAATTTTAAAAGGGATAAACCTTCAGATAAATCCGGGCGAAGTTCACGCCATCATGGGACCGAACGGCGCAGGGAAGTCAACACTTTCATCTGTAATCGCCGGAAAGGAAGATTACGAAGTTACAGAAGGAGAAATCCAGTTCCGTGGCGAGAATATCGTGGAAGACGCGCCGGAAGACCGCGCACACAAAGGGATTTTCATGTCGTTTCAGTATCCGGTAGAGATTCCGGGTGTTTCTGTAACGAATTTCATAAAGGCAGCCCTGAACGAAACACGCAAAGCAAACGGACTCGAAGATATGCCGGCAAAGGAAATGCTTGCGCTGATCCGTGAAAACTCTGAAAAATTAGGCATCAAGCGTGATTTTCTTTCGAGATCGCTTAATGAGGGCTTCTCCGGCGGTGAGAAAAAAAGAAATGAAATCTTCCAGATGATGATGCTGAATCCTAAATTGGCTATCCTGGATGAAACCGATTCCGGTCTCGATATTGATGCGCTGAGAATTGTTGCTGACGGTGTAAACTCATTCCGCAATGAAAACAATGCGGTATTACTCATCACGCATTACCAAAGGCTTCTAGATTATATCCAGCCCGATTTCGTGCACGTTTTGGCAGGCGGAAAAATCATCAAGACCGGCGACAAAAACCTTGCGTTGGAGCTCGAAGAAAGAGGTTATGACTGGCTTTTGAACTAGGCCGAAGTCATTAACCATATTTCTAAACGTTAACAGATAAAATTCGGATTTGCACCAGGCTGAATTCATCGGATTCAAACCTCAAATCTCCAGTTAAAAATGGCTTTATTAGAAAATATTCAAAATAATCACGCAGCTTTCCTTGAAACTCTGAAACACAGGTTTCTAGATAAAGACAGGACTTCCGCTCTGCAGAGATTCTTTCAGTACGGTTTTCCGACCAGAAAAGATGAGGAATACAAATACACCAACCTGCGGGAAATCACTGAGAAAAACTACAATTTCTTCCCCAGCGAAGCATATAATTTCCCGAAAGAAAAATTAGACGATCTGCTTTTAGGCGAAGAGAATTTTGACCGTGTAGTCTTCGTAAACGGGATTTTAAATAAGGAACTCTCGAAAATCAGCATCGAAAATGTAGAATTTCTGTCGTTCAACTATGCGTTGAATGATCCGCTGCACAAAGAAGTGTTTGAAAAATATTTTGATAAGATTGCGGCCAAAAATCTCGCATTCACCAACCTGAACAGCGCCTACTGCAAACAGGGATTTTTTCTTAAAGTTCCAAAGAATGTGGTAATCGAGAAACCTATTCACATATTCTATATTTCACAGAATCAGCACGATAATAATTTCTACAACACACGAAATCTGCTGGTTGCAGAAGCCGGTTCAAAAGTGGAAATCATTGAAAGTCACCACAATTTTGACGACCACTTCGTTCTTACAAACACTGTAACTGAAATTTTCACCTACCAAAACGCGAAAGCAGATTGGCACAAGCTGCAGAACGACAGCGACAATTCTTACATGATCGATCATACGTTCGCGAAGCAGGAGCGAGACAGCCAAACCACTGTAAACACGTTTACATTCGGCGGAAAACTCGTACGTAACAACCTCGATTTCATTCATAATGGCGAGAATATCAATTCATTCATGAACGGAATCACGATCATCGGTGGCGAGCAGTTGGCCGATCATCACACCGCCGTGCATCATAACACACCGCACTGCGAGTCTTACCAGAACTACAAGGGAATCTATAAAGACAAATCCCGCGGCGTGTTCAACGGAAAGGTTTTCGTGGACAAAATTGCTCAAAAAACCAATGCTTACCAGCAAAACAACAATATTTTGCTCGATGAAGGTGCCTCTAT
>JAEZYN010000127.1 GCA_023419095.1 Bacteroidota bacterium
TCTTTCTGCTTGAATGGCTGTACTCGCCCGCTATCACTGTTATCCTGATCTTTGGTGGATTTTATCTAGCTTACGAAGGCATGGAAAAAATCATTGAATTTCTGTTTCATCGCCAGAAAAAAGCACATGAAGTAATAGAGGAATCCGAAGCGAGCAACCTCAGCGCCGAACAGATAGAAAAAACTAAGGTACAGTCCGCCATTACGACGGATTTTATACTTTCATTAGAAATCGTCATCATTGCGCTGGCATCGGCCAAGCAGGGTTACGCCACGCTGAAAAGTCAGTTCGACCCAATGCTGGTAGAAATCTTTACCGTTTCCATCGTTGCAATCATCGCTACCGTGGGCGTTTATGGCATTGTGACATTGATCGTGAGAATGGATGATGCGGGGCTGCGACTCATCAACAAATCTAAAAATGAGAAAGGATTTTTAGTTTCGTTTGGCACTTTTCTGGTGAACGCACTGCCATGGGTCATCAAAGGGCTTGCTGTTTTAGGTACAGTAGCACTCATTCTGGTTGCAGGCGGCATTTTCGTTCACAATGTAGAGTGGATTCACCATCACTTTTTACCAAATTTAAACTCCCTTTTGCGCGAAACCTTAGCAGGAATTATTGGCGGACTGATCGCGATTCCGGTTTTTGCATTGGGCAAAAAGGCGTTTTCACTAGTCAAAAAATGATTGTAATATAAATTTAAAACGTCATCGGGACTTCCATCAGCAGAATTTCCGAATCTTCAACTGCTTCGAGTTGGAAAGATTCGGTTTCCCAAATCCCGAAGCCATCTCTTTTTTCTAAAATCTGACCGCCGATCTTTGCCGAACCTTTCAGCACAAAAACATAAACTCCATGTTCCGTGCGGTTCAAATGATACTCTTTAGAATTGCCTTTTTCAAATTTAGCCAGATAAAACCAGGCATCCTGATGGATCCAAACGCCTTCATCATCCGGATTGGGTGAAAGTATCTGCTGAAAATCGTTTACTTTTTCATTTTCTTTAATGCTGATCTGGTCGTAGCGCGGGGCGACATTCATCTTATTTGGAATGACCCAAATCTGCAGGAATTTTACAAGTTGGTCTTTGTTTCGGTTAAATTCACTGTGCTGCACACCGGTTCCCGCGCTCATCACCTGAATTTCACCTTTGCGGATAACCGCCGAAGTCCCCATTGAATCCTGATGCTCCAGATCACCTTCAAGGGGAATAGAGACAATTTCCATGTCACTGTGCGGATGTTTCCCGAAACCCATGCCGGAAGCAACCTGATCGTCATTTAGTACTCTCAATACGCCAAAATTTATCCGTTCAGGATTATAATAATTGGCAAAACTGAAACTGTGGTAAGATTTCAGCCAACCGTGATCGGCGTAGCCACGTGTGTCTGCGTTGTGATATACTGTTTTCATTTTCTGAAGATTTATGGTTACAAATTTAGGTGAATGAAAGCTGTATAGTGTTGATTTAGGTTAAGTTCGCCTGAAGCGGTTCATAAAAAAATCCGTCAAAGTGAATTGACGGACTATAAAACTTGACAATCGATTACTCATTAAGCGTATTTCTCAACCGTCGCGCTGGCTTCAATTGATTCGGCATCGTCATCTTTTCCAACACCTTTTAGTGTAAGGGAAATAACGGCTGCGATGATCATCGCCACACCACCTGCAACTACGTAACCGATGGCGTAATTTCCGAAAAGACTGTGGACAACAGGTCCGCCGATGATTCCGTTTACGATTTGCGGAAGCACGATGAAGAAATTAAAAATCCCCATGTACACACCCATTTTTTTCAACGGAATGGCGTTAATCAGCATAGCATAAGGCATTGCCAAAATACTGGCCCAGGCAAAACCAATCCCGACCATCGGCAACCAAAGCATGGCAGTATTTTCAATGAAATAAAGCGAAATCAGGCCAAGACCACCACAGAAAAGCGCTAAAGCATGCGTCTGTTTTTTACCTATTTTTTTCGCTAATGGAATAAGGAGGAAAGCGAAACCAATCGCGAAAAGGTTATAATAGCCGAAAAGTTCGCCGACAAGGTTACCGGCATTATTGAATTCAGCGGATTTTGCATCGTCAGGTAAGAGTCCGAAATGGTGCGTTGCAACGGCACTGGTAGTATAAACCCACATGGTGAATAGTGCAAACCAAGAGAAAAACTGCACCACGCCCAAACTTTTCATCAATGGTGGAATGTTGGCGAAATCTTTAAAGATATCGGTGAAACGCGGTGTCACTTCGTGTGGTTCTTCTTCAGAAAAATCAGCAAAGTCATCCGGTGAATATTCTTTCGTCGTAAAAATCGTGTAAAGGATCGTCAGCAAAAGTACAGCGGCACCAATGTAGAACGAGTAAATCACAGAATCGGGCACGAAACCTTCAGCGGCAACATTTGAAACACCAAGCTGTGTAAGCCAAGCCGGCATATTGGAACCGATTACAGCACCAATACCAATCAAAATCGTTTGAACAGAAAAACCAACGGTTCCCTGGCTTTTCGGCAACATGTCACCCACCAACGCACGGAAAGGCTCCATCGCCACGTTGATTGAAGCATCCATCAAAGCCAAAAATAAAACGGCAAAAAGTAACACTCCGCTCGCCAACATTACCCCCACCGATGCCGAATTGGGTAAAAATACCAATCCCACCGCCGTAAGCAACGCACCAATTAAAAAGTAAGGTTTTCGTCGGCCCCATTTTTCCGACCAGGTGTGATCGCCCATGTGACCGATGATTGGCTGCACGATGAGCCCTGTGAAAGGCGCTACAAGCCAGAACCATGAAAGGTGATGAACGTCTGCGCCGAAATTTTGCAGAATCCGGCTCGCGTTACCGTTTTGCAGACCAAATGCCATCTGGATTCCCAGGAAACCCATGCTCATGTTGATGATTTGGGCAAGTTTCAGTTGCGGTTTTATTCTTCTTGACATTTTAAATGTTTATATTAAAGTAAAGATCTGTTATTTTTTCGTTTTTAGTTCAGAAATCACACGGTCCTCCAATGGTGCCTTGATTTTCGTCACCTCATCCACCACATCGTTCGGAACGGTTACCGATAGCACGTACTGACGGATTTTCCATTTTCCACCGATTTTCTCCAGCACGCCGGAGCCGCGGCAGATTTTCATCTGCGTATCTAAAAGTTCATCAAACCATGCGTAAGTACCGTCTGTGCTGAAATAAATATTTCTCTTTAAAGACGTGAAATTCCAGGCTTTTCCACGGTCAAAATAAGGTTTAGACCAAGCCATAAATTCCTCCTTGTTCCAGACCTCGCCCGCTTCCGTGCCAATGTAAATGGATTCTTCTGCGAAAAGGTCGAAATAGTTTTTATAATCAGCCTGTGCCGCAAACAGATTCAGGTCGTCTAAGACTTTGCTGACATTTTTCTTCTGAACATTTTCATAGAAGCCCTTTTTCTGCGCAGAAAGCGAATTTGAAAATATAAAAGCGCATATCAATATGAAGAGAGAAACAAGTTTTTTCATGGTTACTGGTTTAAATTTGAATTATTTCAACTCTAAAATTAAAGAAGATTTCGCGGAAACCGTCATTTTATTTTGAGGACTTATCTGAAACTGCTTCCCTGAAATAATATCTGTACCTGCCGAAATACCATCCACTGATTCCTCAAAACGGTTAAGATCGAAGGTCTGGTCTTTTTCATTATTATTAATCACCACCATCACCTTTTCGTTATCATTGTACCGGAAATAGACATATACCTGATTTTTAGGCATATAATGCATAGTCTTACCGTTATGGATGACATCTTTAGTTTTTCTCCAATTCAATAATTTCTGAGTAAATTGGTGAAAATCTTTTTGTTCTGCGGTTTGAGTTGCAGGATTGAATGCATTCTGGCTGTCGCCTTTCCAGCCTCCGGGGAAATCTCTTCTGATATCGGCATCACCTTTCGATTTTTCACCTCGCATCCCAATCTCAGAGCCGTAATAGATCTGCGGTATTCCGCGCACGGTCGAAATCAAAGTAAGAGCCATTTTGTAGTAGCGCGCGTCGCCGTTAAAGATTTCGTTGAACCTTTCTGTATCGTGGTTTTCAAAGAACACCAGAATATTGTTGATGTCGGGATAGAGGAAATCGCTGCCGAAAGAATTATAAATTTTAATCATTCCCTTGTCCCAACTTTCTTCTTCTTTAAAGGCTTGAGGTAATTCGGTAAACAGCGCAAAATCCATCACAGAGGGCAGGTTTGAGTTATAGCCGTCGATTTCAGCGATCTTAGAATCTTTCTGCCAGTAAGCCACCTGCGCAGGCGAACTCATCCACGCTTCACCAACAATATTGAATTTTGGATATTCGTCCGTAATGGCTTTCGCCCATTTTGCCATTGCTGTTTTGTCGTTGTACGGATACGTATCTACGCGCAAACCTCCCAATTCAGCATACTCGATCCACCAGATCGCATTCTGCGTAAGATATTTTAGAACCAAGGGGTTGCTTTGATTCAGGTCCGGCATCGTCGTGTCAAACCAGCCATTCAATGCTTCATCGCGATCGGTTTTTGCTGCATTTTTATCGAACTGCGTGGTAATTCGGTAATTCGAACGTTTGAAGCCAAATTTACCTTCGCCATCCGGAAACTGATGAATCCAGTCTTTAGTCGGCAAATCCTGAATCAGCCAATGCGAAATCCCCCAGTGATTGGTAACGTAATCCTGGATTAGCATCATACCGCGTTTCTGAAGTTCGCGCGAAAGTTCCAGATATTCTTCGTTGGTTCCGTAA
The DNA here is from genome assembly GCA_023419095.1 of Bacteroidota bacterium. Lineage (GTDB taxonomy): Bacteria > Bacteroidota > Bacteroidia > Flavobacteriales > Weeksellaceae > Kaistella. Next base: position 4,762 of record JAEZYN010000127.1, read on the forward strand.
CGGCCATCAATTTTGTATAAATCGGTCTGCGCGTAACCATGATAGGAAGTCTGTTTTTCGTTGTCTTCATTTGCCGGGGTTAACCACAGTGCAGTTGCGCCAAGGTTTTTCAGATAATCCAGGTTATTAATGATTCCGCGAAGATCGCCGCCGTGTCTGCCGTTCGGCGCATTGCGGTCCAGTTTGTCTGCCAGATTTTTCTGAGAATCATTTGAAGGATCACCGTTTGCAAAGCGATCCGGCATAATGAGATACATCACATCTTTCGAAGTGAACGAACTTCGTTCGGAGGAACCCGGCCTGCGGTTTTTGAGTTCGTAAGTGTAGGAATAACGCGTTCTGTTCTTCTCCTTAAAACTGATTTTAAAGGAAGAAGTATTGATTTCATCGGTGTTTACCGTGATGAAAATGTAATTTGGATTTTCGGTTTTCGTCAGATCTTTAATCTGAATTTTATCCGATAATTCCACGGTATATTTTGAAATATCTTTTCCGTACACCAGAATCTGGAGTTCCGGATTTTTCATTCCCTTCCACCAGAAGGCAGGTTCCACTTTCTGGATTTGGGCGATCATTGTGGTGCTGATGTACAGCGAGAATAGTAATAGCAGTCTTTTCATGGTTGTTGGTTGGCTGGTTCGAGTTAAACCTCATAGGTTTCAGAAACCTATGAGGTTTGATAATTCCCTTCACAATCGCTGTGAAATTCGATAAATTCATCCAGCGAGCAAAAATATTTCAGCATATAATCACGTGTTACTGCCGATGCGGTTTCGGGTTGCAGATAACTTCGGTAGGACGAAAATTTCCATTCGCTCAGATCACGTACGAATCCGTGATTCACCGGATTTCTATGGATATATTTAAAGGTATTTAATAAATAGTTTTCGTCATCTATTCTGATTCTTTTTAAATAATCTAAAAACAGTGCGCCTCGCCGGCCGTACATTTTATTATAGGCCTTCGCATACGAATTAAGCAAATTACTGAACGGCTTCATCAGATGTTGATGCGATTTTTCACCAGAGATCTCTGCAGCTTCAATAGTCAAATTCTCAGCAACCGCTTCACCCGTTTTAAAAGCTACCAGCAGATGGATGTGATTCTGCATCAAACAGTAAGCATATATCTCCAAAATCGGTAACAGATATAGCTTCATCTTTTCAAGAAAAAAAATATAGTTTTTGTCTTCACGAAAAACGAGTTCGTTTCCGTTCACGTGCGTGTACACGTGAAATATTCCGTTGAAGTCGAAACTGTCCTTGTATCTGCTCTCGTTCATGGTCCTGTATTTTCGAGACCTCATCGAAACCTCATAGGTTTTCGAAACCTATGAGGTTTAAGTATTCATACTCCCTACTTCACCGGCTTCACAGAAATTGCGTAACCACCACTTCTTGCAAGTTTCATCGGCAGTTTCGATTTGCTGGTGACCGTTTTTTTATAGATTTTGTATGATTGCGGATTGTTGATATAATCAGCATCATCACCGTCGGCATATACGGTTGCTTCGTACTTTTTGCCTTTCGGAAGGAAAGAGAAATCTACGGTATAATTTCTCGCATTTTCGTCTGTAATTCCGCCAACATACCACTCATCCTTACCTTTTGCTTTTCTGGCTGTGTGGATGTAATCGCCAGGTTCTGCTGAAAGGATTTTCGTATCATCCCAATCTACCGCAACGTCCTTGATGAACTGGAAAGCGTCTAAATGTTTCGCGTAGTTTTCCGGTAAATCTGCCGCCATCTGCAGCGGAGAATACATCACAACATATAATGCCATTTGCTTCACAAGCGTAGTTTTCACGAATCTTGTGTCGCCAGGGAAATAATAATCGAGTTTGGTCTGGAAGATTCCCGGCGTATAATCCATCGGCCCGCCCATAAATCTGGTGAAGGGAAGAATGGTCTGATGATCCGGATTGTTTCCGCCAAAAGCTTCGAACTCTGTTCCGCGCGCGGCTTCAGCAGCAATCCAGTTCGGATATGTACGGCTTAAACCCGTTGGACGAACAGATTCGTGCGAGTTTACCATGATTTTATACTCGTTGGCCTTCTCTGCGATTCTTAAGTAATGGTTAATCGTCCACTGTGAGTAATGATGCTCGCCACGGGGAATAATATTTCCTACATAGCCCGTTTTCACCGATGGATAATCGTATTTATTCATGAGTTGAAAAGCCTTGTCCGCCCATCTTTCGTAATTGGTTGCAGAACCCGAAGTTTCGTGGTGCATCATGAGTTTCATGCCTTTGGAATGGGCATAATCATTCAGCATTTTAATGTCGAAATCCGGATAAGGCGTGATGAAATCGAAAACGAATTCTTTGCTGTGCCCGAACCAGTCTTCCCAGCCCACATTCCAGCCTTCAATAAGCAGCGCATCAAAACCGTGTGCCGAGGCGAAGTCAATATATTCTTTCACCTTGGTGTTGTTGGCTGCGTGTTTTCCGTTGGGCGTCAGTTTAGAAAAATCGGTTTTTCCGATGTGAACATTGTTGGCGGTTGAATACGACCAGTTCGATTTTCCGATGATCATTTCCCACCAAACCCCCATATATTTTGTGGGTTTGATGTACGAAGTGTCCTTGTATTCGGTCGGTTCGTTCAGGTTGAAAATCATTTTTGAAGCGAGTACTTCTTCCGCTTTTGGCGAAACGATGATCGTTCTCCACGGCGAAACCGCAGGTGTTTGGATATAGCCTTTCGCACCCTGCGCATCCGGCGTCAAATGGGTTTTGAACTTAAAATTTGCCGCATCCAGTTCAAGATTTGAAGCCGGATAATTGATTACCGCTGCTTCCGCGATATTTACATACAGTTGGTCTTTGCCTTCTTTTTTAAGCATCAAAGGCGTCTGGACAGCATTTTTAATTAAAGACTGTGATGCATTTCCGTCGTAAGAAGTCGGCCATTTTGCAGGAACTTCCGAAAGATTTGAGGTTTGAGTCTGGTACTCCTGGGAATCGTAATCCCCGGCAAGCCACCACGCTTTCATGTCCGTTGGAAGATCAATTTCCGAATCTTCTTCACGGATGATAAAGTAGTTAAGGTTTTTCTGCTCCGGAAACTCATATCTAAAGCCCAACCCATCATTGAAAAGCCTGAATTTCAAAACAATATGTCGTTCATTTTCCGGCTGATCCAATGTTACAGCCAGTTCGTTATAATGATTGACATACGACTTCTTTTCGCCCATAATAGGCTCCCAGCTTTCGTTTTTGGAAGCAAACTTTTCTGCAGTTTTGGTAAAACCGCTGTCGAGGTTTTTCCCTTTCTGGTCTTTATTTTCGATTTCTGAGGCAAACTGAATGTCGCCATCACGCAAAAGTCTTAACCCTAATTTTGAATCTTCAACCACGGTTTTTCCCTGGTATGTAAGGTTGTAAAAAGGAACGC
>JAEZYN010000001.1 GCA_023419095.1 Bacteroidota bacterium
GTTTTGATAAGCAAAATTATCTAATGTAAAAGTCCATTTTTTGTTTGGCTTAAAATTGACAGACGCCGTACCCATCATGTTTTTGTAGGCATCATCTTCCTGCCCGTTGTAGAAAACACTGAGTCTGAGAGGCGTTTGCAAAGAACCGAAATCCACTTCTTTCACTTTCGGGATCATCTCGTAATCGTTTTTGCTGTAATAACCGATGAATGAAAAATCCCATTTTTCGTTCAGTTTGTAAGTAATGTACGACTGAAAATCCATGTACTGCGGATTAAAATCCGTGTCTTCGTTCAATGTATTAAGTACAAGGTTTGTGTTTCGGTACCGTCCCGAAAACAGCGCGGAAAGCTTTCGGTCTTTGGTTGCAAAACCGGTCGAAAGTCTGGCACCAATCAGGCTCGCTTCACCGGAAAGTTCAAATTTTGTAGGCTGTCTGTAGTAAATATTAAGTGCCGAAGACATTTTATCGCCATATTTCGCTTCAAAACCACCGGCTGAAAAGTTGATCGCCTGCACCATATCCGGATTGATGATGCTCATGCCTTCCTGCAGCGAGTTGCGGATCAGAAAAGGTCTGTAAATTTCGATATCATTAATGTAAATAAGGTTTTCATCATAGTTACCACCGCGTACCATGTACTGTGAAGACAATTCGGTGTTTGAGTTTACAGATGGCAAAGTTTTCAGCAAACCTTCCACGCCGCCGGAAAGCGATGCAACCTGCTGCGCTTCTTTCGCGGTGATTTCTACGGAAGTAAGATCAGTGACCTTCGGTTTACCTTTTTTCTGAAAAACAACTTCCTGAATTTGGGTCTCGCGTCCTGAATCTTTGAAAAGTACATTCACATTCTGTACTTTAGGTGTAGGTTTTATGGTCTTGCTGAAACTGAAGAAATTGTCTTTTGAAAGCTGAAGTTGCTGCTCTGAGTCGGCCAGTGGAATTTTTACGGTTCCGTTTTCATCTGTCGAAAAATTTTGATTGTTGTAGTAAACGTTGGCGGCACTCACCGGCGTTCCGTTTTCGTCCAAAACTTTCAGGGTAATCTGCGCTGAAAAGATCGCCGGAAGAACGGCAAACAGTAGAAATATTTTTTTCAATGGGTTGAAATTTAGGTCTTAAAGATAATAAAATTCAAAAGATTTTCTGTCTGCATAATAATATGATTTGTCTCAATAATTTATTTTAAATTTCAAAATAATAAATTATATATGAATAAACTTAGTTTTTTTGCGATCTTCGCGACTGTACTTGTTAACAGTCAGCAATTTAGACCTGCTGAAATCACAATGAGCACAGGCCAAAAATTAACAGGTAATGTGTCTTATAACACGCCAATTTACACGCCGCAGCTGTTTGAGGTGAAAAATGATTCCGGAGGTATTACGAAAATTGGCCTGAACGATGCCACATTAGTAACCATTAATAATAAAACGAGATTTGTAAGGGCAAATATTCAATTGTCAAGACATCCTGAAAATCTACAAAGACTTGAGTATAATCCGGCGTTTAGTATGAAAAATGAGACACGCTTCATAGAACAATTAGTAGTCGGAAAATACAATCTTTATAAATATTCGGACGATCAGAACAAAGCCTTTTTTTACAACACAAACGATGAACCTAACATAAAACCTCTTCTTTACAAAGAATATTTAATATCCTCAGGAGAAAATGAAGGAGCAAAGACATCGAACAAACAGTATTTGCAAGATCTGCGGCAAATCAGTTGTGGTGATGTCGACTACAATAGCGTTCGCTATTTGGAAAGTAGTCTGGAGACCTATTTTATGAAAATAAACCAGTGTAATGGCGATTCCGTACAGTCTTTCCAGAAAGAAAAGGGCTACATCGATCATAAAGTTTACGGTCTTTATTCCACTTACAGCGACGGATTCAACACGAGCTATGGCGGCGGCTACGAGTTTGAATATCATTTACCATTCCTCAATTACAGTTTTGCAGTCGCTGCTGCACCAAATTTTACAACTTTTACCAATACTGATACGCGGGCAAACTTTACCAAGACAACAGAAATGGCGTTGCCGATTATTGCGAGATACTATCCAATCAAAACCAAAGATTTTAAAGGTTATTTTTCTTACAGCGTCGTAAACTTTATAAGAGATAATGTTGAATATACCGGGAACGCGTCAGATCTGAATTCAAACAGCTTTGGGATTAAGAACTTTTTCGAGGTCGGACTGCGATACAAATGGGTAGAAACCTTTACACGTATTTATACTGCTAAAGGCTCTCCGTTTGTTCTGGGTGTGAAGTTTAATTTCATCTCAGGTGAAAAGAAATAAGAAAAGCGATTACAAAATCGCTTCTCTTATTCTCGTTAGTTTTCGAAGTAAGTCATCCAACTTATCCAGTCTCAGCATATTGGCGCCATCGGAAAGCGCACAGCTGGGATCTGGATGGGTTTCGATGAAAAGTCCGTCCGCGCCCACAGCAATTCCCGCTTTGGCTATGGTTTCGATAAGTTCCGGCCTGCCACCTGTCACACCCGAATTCTGATTGGGCTGCTGCAGCGAATGCGTAACGTCCAGAATGACCGGCGCGTAATTTCTCATCGTCGGTATTCCGCGGAAATCGACCACCAAATCTGTATATCCAAAAGAGTTTCCACGCTCAATAATCGCCGTTTTTGGGTTACCCGAATCGGTTATTTTCTCTACTGCAAACTTCATTGCTTCAGGCGAAAGAAACTGACCTTTTTTCAGGCTGACGCATTTTCCGGTTTTGGCTGCCGCTACCAGTAAGTCTGTCTGACGAATTAAAAATGCAGGAATCTGCAAAACGTCAACATAATTTGCCGCAAGTGGTGCGTGCTCATTTTCGTGGATATCCGTTGTCGTTGGAATATTAAAAGTCTCTCCAACTTTTCTAAGTATTTCGAGTGATTTCTCCTCACCAATGGTGGTGAATGAATCGACACGGCTGCGGTTGGCTTTTTTGAAACTGCCTTTAAATATGTAAGGAATCTCATATTTATTGGTGATTTTGACAACTTTTTCTGCGATGCGCAATGCCATTTCCTCACCTTCAATAATACAAGGACCGCCAATCAGAAAAAAGTTCTTCGAATCTTTATGGTGGATGTTATCTAAGTACTGAATCATTTTTATTTTAAATTTAAATAGATATTGAATTTCGCCCTACTTCGCTATAATTTGTGCAGAATTTTTTCAATTGTATTAAGATTACGTGAAGTCACCAGATGTTTGTAGCGCTTATTTCCCAGTATTTTTCCAAAATCGGACGCTAATGTATTTCCCTTTTCAATCTGCCAGTAAAAGTTCTGTTGAGCCACTTCTGCTTTTTCGTTCTCGGCACTTTTCACATTTTTAAATTCTTCATCCAGCAGTTTTTCAATTCCGGGTTCACCAATGAAAATATATAAATGTTGTGTTACTTC
>JAEZYN010000022.1 GCA_023419095.1 Bacteroidota bacterium
TATGAAAGTTACCGTAGTAGGAGCAGGTGCAGTAGGCGCGAGTTGCGCAGAGTATATTGCAATGAAAAATTTTGCCTCAGAAGTAGTTTTAGTAGACATCAAGGAGGGTTTTGCAGAAGGTAAGGCCATGGATCTGATGCAGACCGCGTCACTGAATGGTTTTGATACCAAGGTGACCGGCACTACCGGAGATTACAGCAAAACTGCAGGTTCCAAAGTAGCCGTGATCACTTCCGGAATCCCTAGAAAACCGGGCATGACCAGAGAAGAGCTGATCGGCATCAATGCGGGCATCGTGAAAGAGGTTACAGAAAACCTGGTGAAACATTCGCCGGACGTGATCATCATTGTGGTTTCGAACCCGATGGATACCATGGCTTACCTTGTACACAAAACTTCCGGATTACCGAAAAACAAAATCATCGGTATGGGCGGCGCGCTTGATTCTGCACGTTTCAAATACAGACTGGCCGAAGCGCTGGATTGCCCGATTTCAGATGTTGACGGAATGGTAATCGCTGCACACAGCGACACCGGAATGTTACCACTGATGAGCAAAGCCACACGTAACGGTGTTCCTGTAACTGAATTTTTAGATGCTGAAAAGCAGGCTTATGTGGAAGAAGAAACCAAGGTAGGCGGCGCAACGCTGACCAAACTTTTAGGAACTTCTGCCTGGTACGCACCGGGAGCGGCAGTTTCAGTAATGGTACAATCTATCCTTTGCGACCACAAAAAAATGATTCCATGTTCATTAATGCTTGACGGTGAATACGGCGAAAGCGATATCTGCTTAGGCGTTCCGGCAATCATCGGCAAAGATGGCGTTGAAAAAATTGTGGAGATCAGCCTGACCGATGCAGAAAAAGAAAAATTTGCAACAGCTGCGAAAGCGGTGAGAGAAGTAAACGGGGATTTGAAGTTCTAAAAAACCGATTTTATATAAAGAAAACCTTCCGGAAGCGGAAGGTTTTTTTGTGCGTTTGGTGTAGACATGTTCGGGACTTGTTGCGGATTTGTTGCCAAAGCAGGTGTTTTTCGGGAGCAAACGGGAAGGATTACCGAACAAGGGTGCAACAACAATGTAATAAGGTTAAAAACGACTTTCCTGTAAGTAATAATATATCGCAAGAAAAAACCCCGCAGACACGCGAGGCGCTAAATGTTCCCACAAAGGATTAATACTTATTGTGAATTGCTTTCAAATTATTACATCAAAAAATAATGAATTATTTCCATTTCTTTAATGAACTGCGACCTCATGCCTGCTGTGATTATCTCACTCCGCAATAGGCCCATCTGAAATCAGAGAAGCTAATGAAAAGATGGAAGGACTATAAACACCATTTTAGTGCTGAAAATGCAGGTGTACAGTTTTATTCATTATCAGTTATATTTGTACAGCTATATCAGAATTTAGTTATTAATCTGTATAGTTATTTCAGGACGGGTCCAGGACGGGTCAGCCTCTCCGATACTTCATAGATACCCGGTACATGGCTTCTTTTTTAGAAAGATAAAATTAATAATAATTTTAACCCCGATGGCGTGGATTTGTAATCCGTGCTTGTAAAAAAGAGTTGACGATAAAAAGTCAGCTCTTTGTTGTATAATAAATCGCGCTCGCGCGGATTTCTAATCCGTGCTCCAATTGTCATTAAATTTATAAAAAAACTGATGTCATCAAAATACAAGCGACCTATATAGATGCTGCTTATTTCATGACTATCACTTCAGAGGGCTGGGTGAATGTTTTCAGAAGTCGAAAGCAAAAGAGAGCGGATGCTGGACTGTTTTAAAAGAAGCATGTGCCCATCTTTCGCATGACCTGAAGACTTGCCGCATTTGGCCGAAAACAATCAACGCAGTAATTGAATTCCGGAAATCTCATTCCATCCTGGTGCCAGATCACCTCCCGGTATCTTTCCTTCGCGGTGGCTGAGCCTGTCGAAGCCACCTGTTGTAAATCCAAACTTCTCAGCCTCCGTCCTCTCGCAGCAACCCAGAGTCTTTCACAGGCTCAGGCACCGCGCATAAAATCCACAGTGATGGCTGAGCCTGGCCAACCACATAATTCCGGGATTCCCGCTCCGCAGGATCGGGTCGCAATGGCAGACTCCCGCCGTGCCTGAACCTCACCCTAACCTAGCCTTAACCTTTCGCTCACCCTCTAATGCATCCCTTCGCTCACGTCTATCGGTTCGCGGCCTTTGCTCTGTTTCACAAACAGCACGAACGGAATACAGATCAGAAACAGAATGCCGAGGTACAGGAAAACATCCATATAAGAAAGCACCGACGCCTGTTTCAGCACACTAAGGTCGAGAATCTTATAGGCCGATTGCAGCGCGGCGTCGGGCGGTGAACCTTTCGCTATAAAGCTGGCCTTAAGACCCGCAATGCGCTGCTGCACATCGAAACTGTTGGCATCCAGATACTGCGCGAGGTTCGCGCGGTGAATCACCGTCTGACTTGAAATAAAGGTCGTGATTGCCGCGATGCCGAATGAACCGCCAAGCTGCCGCATCATGCCGGTGAAAGCCGCACCCTGACCGATTTCCTGGCCCCGCAGTGTGCTGAGTGCGAGTGACGTGACCGGAATAAAAAGCAGGCCGAGGCCCGCACCGCGGACGATCAGCATCCAGAAGAAATCCTCTTTGCCCGTATTGGGCGTCAGTATCTTATACCCCCAGAAACTGTATATGAAGAAGATCAGCAGACCGAGCGAAACCAGCCACTGCTGCTTCACGCCGCGGGTAAGAAGGCGACCGATAAGCGGCATCATAAACGCGGTGGTAAGTGCCGCCGGAATCATTAAAGCACCCGACTGCAGCGCGGTCCACCCCAAAATACTCTGCGTGTAGAGCGGTACGATGAAGGTAGAGCCATACAGACCGAATCCGAGGATAAATGACATGACGGTTCCGATCCGCAGATTACCGTTCCTGAGTACGCGCAGCTCCACGATCGGATACCGGCACGTAAGTTCACGCCACAGCAAGAGGATAAAACCGACAATCGCAGTAGCGGTTAGGAATACAATTTCACGGCTCTCAAACCAGTCTTCTTCATGCCCTTTTTCGAGGATATACTGAAGGGAACCGACCGTTATTGCTAGCAGAATAATGCCATACCAGTCCACATCCCCCGCTTTTCGTTTTTCGGAATATTTCGGGCTCCGCACAAACTGAATCGTCATCAGCGTTGCGGCAATCCCGATCGGAATATTGATGTAAAAGATGAACGGCCAGCTGTAATTGTCGACAATATAGCCGCCCAGCGGCGGGCCCAGCGTGGGACCGATGATGACGCCTAGACCGTAGATCGCCTGCGCCATGCTGCGTTTTTCGATGGGGTAGGACTCTGTAATGATGGTCTGCGAAGTCACCAGTAGTGCGCCGCCGCCGATACCCTGCATCAGCCGGAAGAACACGAGTTCCCAAATATTGGTGGCATTGCCGCACAGAAATGAGAAGACCGTGAATATCACGATGGAGGCAGCGAAATAGTTTCGGCGGCCAAACTGCTGCGAAAGCCAGCTCGTCATCGGAACAATGATCACGTTGCCGATGGCGTAGGCGGTAATTACCCAGCCGACTTCCGACAGCGTCGCGCCGAGGTTCCCTTTCATTTCATTCAGCGCCACATTCACAATCGTGGAATCCACGATCTCGAGAAGCGCACACAAAATAGCCGTCACGGTGATGATGACGCGCCGTGCGCCGTATTCTACTAACGAATCCTGTAACATATAGATTAGGCAGGCCAGCTATGGCGAAAGATTTTTGCCCGCCAGCCTGTTTGGTTTTAATTTAAACTGACGGTTGTTTTCACATTCATCCCGGCGCGCAGTTTTTTGGCAAGTGCAGGTTCCAAACCGACGAAATCAATTTTTACGGGCAGGCGCTGCACCACTTTCACGAAATTCCCGCTCGCATTATCCGGCGGAAGGATGGAGAATGAAGAACCGGTAGCCGGCGAAAAGGAACTCACCACACCGTGAAAAACGTGATCAGGAAATGCATCGATTTCTACCTCAACATGCTGACCTTCGACCATTTTTGAGATCTGTGTTTCTTTGAAGTTCGCAATGATCCATTTGTCACTGTTCCGCACCAGACTGAAAAGCTGGGTGCCCGCCTGCAGGAACTGACCTTTCTGCACCGGAACTTTAGCCACAATGCCGTCTTCAGGCGCGGTGATCACCGTGTACGAAAGGTTGAGCCGCGCATTCTCCACATCCACTTCCCTTTGTTTGGCAATAGCACCCGCCACGCCGATCTGCTCGGAGCTTGCCGCCGTCTGCGATGTCACAATACCGGTCTGCTGTGCTGCCTGGTTGCGCTGGCTGACCAGGATCTGCAGCTGCCGGTCCGCCGACTGCTTTGCGGCCAGAGCCGTTTCGTACTGCTGTTGTGTGATGCTATGATCTTTTACCAGATTGCTGTATCTCGTGAGATCCTGCGCCGTCCTCCAGACATTTACTTTCGCAGCTTCGATCTGTGCATTGGCTGTGGCGATCGCGGCGTTGGCGGAACTGATGTTTTTTGAGGCCGCACTGGTGGTGGCACGTGCGGTCGAAATATTGCTTCTCGCAGTGCCAAGTGCGGCCTGCGCAGCTTCAAGCGCCAGTTTTTGATCCCGGTTGTCGAGGATGATCAGCGTATCTCCCTTTTTTACAGATTGGTTGTCTTTTACTTTTACTTCGGCGATATAGCCGGATATTTTCGAGATAACCGGGCTCATATCGGATGCGATCTGCGCATCATCGGTTACCTCATGGGTTTGCGAAAATGAGTAGGTGTGATAGCCGTAAAGACCACCGATTAGTACCACTGCGGCTAAAATCAGCGGAAACAGTATATTCTTCTTCTTTGCGGGTTGCGGAAAAAGTTCCGGTTGCGCCGGGTTGGTGTTATTATCCATTGTTTGTGGGCTTATGAAGTGTATTGGTTAATGTTTAGTTAAATGAAAGTATGCCGGCAGTCTGTCTGAGTTTCCGGTTCGCCAGTGCGGCATCCGCGCGCGCGTTGAGTACGCTTACATTGGCAGAAATCTGTGCGGCGTCCGCATCCAGCAGTTCGGTGATGGAGGCTAGTCCGTTATCGAATTTATTTTTGGTGACGCGGTAATTTTCATTCGCCTGTGACGCAGCTTTTTCGAAAACTGCAATCCTGCGTCTGGCATAGTCCGCGTTTTGATAGTCGCGGTTGACTTCAAGTTTTATCTGGTCGTTCATCATTTCTCCCGTTGCAGAAAGCTGCTGGGCACGTGCCTGCGCCTCCATTAATGATGCGTTCTTCTTCCACAGGTTATCGATATTGTACTGAATACTGACACCGATGTTGGCGGCATTCATTACGGTAAGAATTCCGGGCACATCAGCCGCCACGTATCCACCTGTAAGCGCCACGGTCGGCAGGCTTTCAGCCCTGGCAGATTTAATGCCGAGCGCCGCGGCCTTTTGCTGATAATCCAGCGCCTGAAGGTCTTTACGGTTAGCACCAGCTGCGTCAAGATAATAGGCCAAAGGCGCATTTTCGCTTACTTCAGCGGCATAATCAGGATCTGCTTCGATCTGTGTGTTTTCCGGAAGACCGAGCAACAGATCCATATTGATCATCGCGATAGTGTAGTCATTCCGCGCTTCAAGCAGCTGGAGTTCAATATTTGAAGTTTGCAGGTTTGCCTTTAGACGGTCATTTCGCGCGATAACGCCATTGTTTTCAAGCCTGAGAAAAGATTCATCGCGCTTTGCAGAGGCAGTAAGATTTTCCTCGAGCACCCTGATGGCCTGATGGGCTTTGAAAAGGTTGTTGTACGCCTGCGATATATTATACGCGATGGCTGAACGGTCATTTTCCGCCGACAGTTTCGCGGCCTCCATGAGATACTGTGCCGATTCGATTCCGTATTTTATTCGTCCGCCGGAAAACAGCGGCAATGAGGCAGCCACGTTACCGAAAAATGCCGAGTTGGCCTTTGGTGTGCTGTTTCCGTTTTCAGACGGCGGCATTATTTTGAGACTGACGTCGGCGTTCGCGAGTGCCAGTGCGCTGCCCGAAACTTTCAGTGACGGCAGCCGCCTGTTTTCAGCTTCCAGGACATGCGCGGCGGCTTCCTGAATCTTAGCCGCATCTATTTTCAGGTTTTTTGAATTCTGAATACCCAAACGCACGGCTTCATCCAGCGTAAGTGTGCGCTGCTCCTGCCCGGAAATTGAGGTGGCTGCGAGGGCGAGGGCGAAGAGCGCTAAGTTTTTAATTTTTATCATCATAACCCAGAAGGTGTTTTAGAACTGAATGAATATGGTTTTTTAAACTTTCGAAATATTCGCTTTCATAATGAGCGCCGCCGTGAACGAAATCTTTATAAACAGGCATGGTATTGAGTGCGGTGAAAATTGTTCCCGACACGGTGGAATGAAGAAACTCCAGCCGCGGACGGCGTGTAAAAACTTTCCTCTCAAGCCCGCTTTCAATCAGTTCACGATAGATTTCGAGAAAACCCATTTTGGAATCATTTAAAAACTTCACGATATGCGGATTTTTGTTCGTGAGCTGCTCGCGCTGCATGATGAGGTAAAAAGTTCTGAGGCTTCTCACACGGTCCGTATAGCGGTCGATGATCTTATGCAATTTTTGCCATTCGTTCAGGTTTTCATCGGCGATAACGTCTTTGCTGAAGGCGAGGCTCTGGCTCATTCGGAATTCAAAAATCTTTTCAAAAAGTTTTTCCTTTGAGCCAAAATAGTAGGATATCATCGATACATTCACGTTGGCTTCAGTGGCAATGGCCCGCGTCGAGGTAGCGTCAAAACCCTTTTCTGCAAAAAGTTTCTCTGCCGCGAATAGTATATTGTCTTCTTTTGAAATCACTGCTTTTGTGTTTTTGCGGGTGCAAAGGTAAATCGTTTTTTTCATATAAATCAAACGATTGATTGATTTTTTTTAAATAAATTTTTAGATTTTATGCTGATTGATTCGCGGCATTTTTATCATTAAGCATAATTGAAGTAAGACCATTACCCGATTGCGTATTAACCGTTATCTTTGTGGTGTTTAATTATTAAATAAAAATTATGTTCAGGAAAATTCAGCTTATCTCATTCGTATTCTTATCATTCTGTGCTCTGCATGCGCAGAAAATGGCCGCAGGAGCCGGCGCAAAACCCAAACTGGTGGTTGGTATTGTAGTAGACCAAATGCGTTGGGACTTTCTTTACCGCTACGAATCCAAATACGGAAACGGCGGTTTTAAGAGACTGATGAATGACGGCTACACGCTGAATAATGTAATGATCAATTACGTGCCGACGGTCACGGCGCTAGGCCATACTTCGATCTATACCGGTTCGGTGCCTTCCATCCACGGCATCGCCGGCAATGACTGGACCGACCGTGAGACGGGAAAGAATGTGTATTGCACCACCGATACTTCGGTAAAAGGTATTTCCTCAACTTCAGAAAAAATAGGCGCGCATTCGCCGCACAATCTCTGGAGCACCACGATCACAGACCAGCTCGGAATGGCCACCAATTTCCGATCGAAAGTCGTAGGTGTTTCGCTGAAGGACCGCGCGTCAATTTTGCCGGCGGGCCACAATCCGACAGGCGCGTTTTGGTTCGACGAAGGTTCGGGGCATTTCGTGACGAGTTCTTATTATATGAATGAACTGCCGCAGTGGCTCAAAAATTTCAATGCGCAGAACTGGGGCGAAAAATTGACAGCGAACGGCTGGAACACACTTTTGCCCATCAGTCAGTACACCGAAAGCACCGCAGACAATGTTCCCTGGGAACAGTTGCTGGGCAGCGCAAAAACGCCGACTTTCCCTTATTCAAATCTCGGTACAGACTATCTGGCCAAAAAAGGAATCATCCGGACGACGCCTTTTGGAAATACGTTAACCCTGAAAATGGCTGAAGCCGCTCTTGACGGATATAACATGGGAAGGGGCGCAGAAACAGATTTCCTCGCAATCAATATCGCGTCAACCGATTATGTGGGACATTCATTCGGCCCGAATTCAGTTGAAGTACAGGATACTTATTTACGATTAGACAAAGACTTGGAAAATTTTTTCAGCATGCTTGATAAAAAAGTAGGAAAGGACAGCTATCTGGTTTTCCTGTCGGCTGATCATGGCGCTGCAAACGCGATAGGCTACATGGAAGCCAACAAAATGCTGACGGGACTTTTCGATGATGGCCTTCAGAAAAATCTCGAAGCTGAGCTGAAAGCTAAGTTTGCGCACGACAAGATAATCTGGGGAATCGATAACTACCAAATCTACCTGAACCATAAACTTATTCGCGAAAACAAACTGGATGCAGAGGCTGTTAAAAACCAGCTCATTTCAAGTCTGAACCGCGATCCGCGTGTTTTGTACGCAGTAGATCTTGCCAAAGTAGGTGCCTCCGCAATTCCGGAACCCATAAAAACAAGGATTATCAATGGATACAACTGGCAGCGCAGCGGCGATATCCAGATCATTTCGCACGACGGCATGCTTCCGAATTATGCCAAAAAGGGCACTACACACAGTGTGTGGAATTCTTATGATGCGCACATTCCGCTGATATTCATGGGGAAAGGTGTAAAAAAAGGTGAAAGCGCGAAACCTTACCACATGACTGATATTGCGCCGACGCTGGCTCAGATCCTGAAAATTGAAAACCCGGGCGGATGCATCGGTCAGCCTATCGCAGAGGTTTTGCAGGAGTAAGTAGAAAAGAGCCAAGAGCCAAGAAAAAAAGGTGCTTCCGAAATGAAAGCACCTTTTTTTATTTAAAAAACTGGATTTATTTACCTCGCTGCGGCGGATAATTTGCCATGATCTCAGCTACGATTTCCGGGATCTGCTTTTGTTTGGATTTCGGAGAATCTACCGAAATTCCACTGCCGATTCCCTGCCATACCAGTTTTTGAGTTCTCGCGTCGATGAGGTCGAGCGTCAAACCTCCCTGGTTATAGTTCGAAGTCCAGGTTCTGTTCATTCCCACGCCCCAGCCGAATGGGCCGCCCCAGCCGTACATGCCGATCGGGCGCGTACTTTGGATATCCTGAATTTTCTTGTGATTGGCTTTTACGTTCACGATGAGGTCCGGATTATCGGAAACGCTCAGCCCTTTCGTCTGAAGCTGCTTGGAGACTTCGTTCAGTACGCGGTCTTTATCGATATCGTTCAATTTCAGGTCATCAATTCTCAGTTTATACGTTTTGTATGCGTTGAAATTTGCGGTCTCTGCATAATCAGATTTCACCTGGAACGGGCTGCAGGAAGTAAAGGCAAGGGATCCTGAAGCTAAAAGCAGAAAAATATATTTTTTCATTGATAGATTTATTTTTTAATTTTTTTTAATCGGTTTTATAAAACGGTCGGTCTTCTTGTCATATCCGTATGGGCAGTGTTTGCAGCCGTTTTTGCAGCAATAGCCGCGTTTCAGGTGATATTTTTCGGTGAAAACCCTGTATCCCTGTTCGTTATAGTAAAAGTCTTCGTTTTCTTTGATGCTGTTTTGATTCATAGGTTAAATGTAAACGGCCGAAAATTTTATCTTTGTTTGATGATTATTATCGCACGGTCACTTCTCAAAAATACAAAAATTTCCGCGATCGCACTTTTTCCGGTTGTTTTGGTTCGCTCATCGGCCCTGCGCGAAAATCCGGTGCTTATCAATCACGAGAAAATACATCTTCGGCAGCAACTTGAGATGTTGGTTATTTTTTTCTATTTGTGGTATGTAATCGAGTATTATTACCTTTTTTTCAAGCTCAAAGATCCGTATCAGGCGTACAAATCCATTTCTTTTGAACGCGAAGCGTATGCGATGGAAAATAACCCGGATTATTTGAAGACAAGAAAATTCTGGAGCTTCTGGAAATACCGTTACTGATTTTTATTTGGGCGCCATTTCCGGCTTTCACTACTCGCTTTTTTATTCCGCTGCGCTACATAAAAAGAGCTCAAACAGGCCGTTCAATCCGGGGCGCAAAGACACGCGCTTGTCGGACAGGATTTCTAACCATTAAAAACACAAAACTTCTCTCGAAACTTTTTTCGAACTTTGCCTCATGCAAATGCCAACGCACGAAGTTCCGGTCACGGAGATTCATTTAAACAGAAACATCCGGCTTTTCATTAAAAGAGAAGACCAGATCCACCTGGAAATTTCGGGTAATAAATTCTGGAAACTGTTCTACAATATCAATCAGTATCTTGCTCGGGAAATCGAAAACCCAATGCTCATCACATTTGGCGGCGCCTTCTCCAATCATATCGCGGCCGTCGCTGCGCTCGGCCGCGACCTTGGCATCGCCACGCTTGGCCTCATTCGCGGTGAAGAACTCAAACATAATTGGCACGAAAACGAAACCTTAACGAAAGCATCTGCGGATGGAATGCACTTGCGTTTTGTAACGCGGGACATTTACCGTGACAAGGATTCTTTAGTATTAAAACTCCAAAGTGAATTTCCAAATGCATTAATAATTCCGGAAGGCGGCACTAATCAGGTCGCTGTAAATGGCATTCAACACATGCTTGGAAACGCTACAAAAAGTTTTAATTATCTTTGCACCGCAGTTGGTACAGGTGGAACTGTCGCGGGAATCTCGCGCTTTGCCGAGGAAAACCAGAAAGTTTTAGGTTTTAAGGTCGTAAAAGATTCTTCCCTGGAAGCGAAGGTTTCAGAACTTTCCGGCAAAGAAAATTTCGAACTGATAGATGCTGCTGATGGTGGTTACGGCAAAATAACGGACGGAAATATCCGTTTTATCAATAGTTTTTACGATAAATACGGAGTGCCGCTGGATCCTGTGTATACCGGAAAGATGATGAGGAAGCTTTTTGAACTTATCGAACAGGATTTTTTTTCGGAAGGAAGTACCATCCTGGCGTTTCATACCGGCGGACTTCAGGGAATAAAAGGCGCCAACGAAATGCTTAAAAAAAACAAGCGACCTCTGATAAAGACGACAGTTAAATAAAATTAATATGGGAATGAGGAAAACACTGTTGATATTTTCATTGATTATTCTGGCGAATTTTAAGGCACAAAGCTGGAAAAACGATGAGCAGTACATTCAGAAATTTGCTGCTTACGCTGTAGAAGAGATGGAAAAATACAAGATTCCTGCTTCAATTACCCTCGCACAGGGACTTCTGGAAACCGGTGGAGGACAAAGCCGCCTCGCGCAGATCGGTAAAAATCATTTCGGAATTAAGTGTAAAGAAGACTGGACCGGCAAAACGATGACCCACACCGATGATGCGCCAAACGAATGTTTCCGTGTGTACGACGATCCCCGCGAATCTTACGAAGACCACTCAAAATTCCTGGCTTACCGGAAATATTATGTAAATCTTTTCAAACTTGACCTCAAGGATTATAAAGGATGGGCGCATGGCCTTAAAAAGGCCGGATATGCAACAAACCCGCGCTACGCTTACATATTGATTGACAAAATTGAGAAAAACAGACTCTACGAATTCGATAATACCAGTTCCAAAGAAGTGCTTTATACGGTTCTGAAATTGTATCCCGGTCTTCGCGACGATAAAATTTTTATGGCGCAACTGGATCAGAACAAAGCATCATCCAAACCTGTCACCGTTACGGTTCCTTACGAACAGACGTCTTACGCGAAACAGCAGCAGAAAGTGGATGCCATTAAAACACGTGCAGAAATCCTGACGACGATTTTGATTAAAAATCATCCGAATGGGGGAAAGAAATTCGTTGTGATACCCGAGGATACCGAGCTTGGATTGATCTCCAAAAAGTTCGGCATTTCAGAAAGCAAGCTGATGAAGTGGAACGAACTTGACGGAACCAATCTTAAACGAAATGATATTCTGTTTCTTGAAGGTAAATCGTCAACCGGAAACGTGGCGACTTATAAACCAAAAGTAGGTGAGTCAATGCACGAAATTTCACAGAAATTCGGAATCAAGCTGAGTAAACTGTACGATAAAAACCGAATGGCGTACGGCGAACAGCCTAAAACCGGTCAGACGCTTTACCTTCAAAGCAAAAAACCTAAAGCTTAAGTTTCCTTAAGCTCTTCTCCAAAGTTACAATACCTATATATATGTTATACCAAAGAAGTTCTGCACTGTTCGATGAAGCCTACAAATATATTCCGGGCGGCGTAAATTCGCCTGTACGTGCATTTAAATCCGTTGGCGGCGTACCGATTTTTATGAAATCTGCCAAAGGCGCCTACATGACCGATGCAGACGATAATACTTACATAGATTATATTAACTCTTGGGGCCCAGCTATTTTAGGACACACGCATCCGGAAGTTCTTGAAGCAATTAAAAAACAGGCTGAAAACGGTTTTTCTTACGGAACTCCTTCAGAACTCGAAACCGAGATTGCTAAACTTATCGTAGAAAATGTTCCGAATATCGACCAGATAAGAATGGTTTCTTCCGGAACAGAAGCATGTATGAGCGCGATCCGTTTAGCGCGCGGTTTTACGGGACGAGATAAATTCATCAAATTCGAAGGTTGCTACCACGGACATTCCGATTCTTTTCTTATTAAAGCCGGTAGCGGTGCCGCTACGTTTGGTAATCCAAATTCTCCTGGTGTTACGGCCGGAACTGCGAAAGATACATTGCTTGCGAGATATAACGATGTAGAGCAGGTTGAAGATCTTTTCAGACATAACGAGGGCGAAATCGCGGCAATCATTGTAGAACCAGTTGCCGGAAATATGGGTTGCGTGCTTCCGGAAAACAATTTCCTTCAGAACTTGAGAAGGCTTTGCGACGAAAATGGCGCTTTGCTGATTTTTGATGAAGTGATGACCGGATTCCGTCTCGATTTTGGTGGTGCGCAGGAAGTTTTCAATGTGAAAGCGGATCTGGTAACCTACGGAAAAGTAATTGGCGGCGGTCTGCCGGTTGGTGCGTTTGCCGGACGAAATGAAATTATGGATCATCTGGCTCCAAAAGGCGCCGTATACCAAGCCGGAACTTTAAGCGGCAATCCGTTAGCGATGCGTGCCGGACTTACCACTTTGGAACTGATCAGAAAAGACGAAAACTTCTATCAGAACATCAATAAAACGACAGAAACCCTCGATTTTGAGATCGGGAAAATATTGAATTCTAAAGACATTCAGCACCGGATTAACCGGAAAGGTTCGATGATGAGCATCTTTTTCCACATTAACGCGGTTTCGAATTTTGATGAAGCGGCCCAGGCGAACCACGCGCTGTTCAATAATTTTTTCCATTTCTTGCTTAAGAACGGAATTTATCTTCCACCAAGCGGCTACGAAACCTGGTTTATTTCGGATGCCATTAAACAAAACGAAATCGACAGAACGCTGGATGTCACCAGCCAGTTTCAGTATTCTTAAATACAAAAAAGCCAACTGATTGAAGTTGGCTTTCTTATTTTAAAGGCAAATTAAGGCCTGGCTCTTTCGTATTGGTGAGGGAAAAAACAGTTGTCGTTGTTCTTAAATGAACCCCGAACAGGCAGATAAGGATTTCGGAGAATTTCACGCGCGACAAAAATTAAGTCCGCCTGTTCATTCTGCAAAATTTCTTCTGCCTGTTTTGCGGTTTTTATCAGACCTACAGCGCCGGTTGCAATTTTCGCGTCTTTCTTTACAGCCGCTGCCAAAGGAACCTGGTAGCCATCAAACAAAGAAATCTTTGCGCCGTGGATATTTCCACCACTTGAAACATCGATGAGGTCGACACCTTTTTCCTTCAAAAGTTTGGCTAAGGCTACGCTGTCTTTGATGTTCCAGCCATTCGTCGCATATTCCGTTCCTGAGATTCTTACAAATAATGGGTGGTTTTCATCGAGAAGTTCGTTCACTGCATCTACGATTTCGAGTAGGAAACGGCATCTGTTTTCGAAACTTCCGCCGTATTCGTCTGTTCTTACATTCGATAATGGTGACAGGAACTGGTGAATCAGGTAGCCGTGCGCGGCGTGGATTTCAATTAAATCAAAACCAGCGTGCAAAGATCTTTGGGCAGCAGTTTTAAAATTTTCAACCAAATCTTTTATTTCTTCAGCAGAAAGTTCTTGTGGAACTCTCTCAGATTTAAGGTACGGAATTGGTGAAGGCGCCACGGTTTCCCAACCATCTTCTTCCATCGAGGTTTGTTTGCCGTTCCAGGTCGATGCTTTTCTTCCGGCATGCGCAAGCTGAATTCCGATCTTACTTTCAGACTGGCTATGGACGATATCGACAATTTTTTTAAGCTGTTGCGCCTGTTCATCATTCCAGATTCCCATGCATTTGCTGGTGATCCGGCCTTCGGGCACTACGCCGGTCGCTTCCACGATGATGAGGCCGGCTCCGCCTTGCGCGCGGCTTCCGTAATGTAACAAATGAAAGTCGTTTGCAAGTCCGTCTTCACAGGAATACATACACATGGGTGACATAACCCAACGGTTTTTGATTTCTAAATTTCTGAATTTTATTGGTGTATAAAGCATATTCAATAATTATTTCGAGGATGCAAAATTAGCGAATTTAAACGGAAGTTTAATTTTTAAAGACATGGGCAAATAAAAGGAGGCTCCCAGATCGGGAGCCTCATTATATATAAGGAGTGGTTTTAGGCTGGAAGTGGTTTCATTTCGCGGTCCCAAAAACGGTGAAGGATGATGGATCCTGCAAAAAGATCCAGATCGCCTTCAGTGACGATTCCGTCAGCAGGTAAAGTAAAATCCGGAATTGCTTTCTTCAAAAGATCTGCGCCGTTTCCATCTGCGCCGAACGGTTTGCAGTGTTTATAGGCCTCCGCTACGAAATGAACGGCACCCGCATGTTCCATAAGGGTTTTCACACTTTCGCCGCCCGGAATGTAGACCGCGTCAAAAACTACCGATGCCGTGGTGAGTAAACTGTCGTCCACCTGATACTGATCACCAGATTCTGTCGTTACAAAACCATCTCTCGGCGCAATGATTTGAACCAGCGCATCCATTTCGCAAAGGACTTTCTTTACTTTCGTAAATGCTTCGTCACTTACGCCATCGGCGGTTAAAATAGCGATTCTTCTGGCTTTGATGTTGGTCGGAAGTTTATTCGCCATACTTACAGAGGGCGCCTCCGTAATCGGTAATTCCGCCTTGAACGAATGATAATCTTCGAGTTTACCATCCGCAGGAATGCTGTGTGTTATTGGTTGAGGCAGTCTTTCAGGAACCAGACCCAAGTGATCACCGACTTTATTTGCGAGTTCTTTATCTACTTCAAGCAGCATATTCACCATTCTTTGGCGAATTGGAACCAGTTTCACTTTACCCAGTTCAAAAGAAAACGCATTTTGCACATGACGTTTTTCATGATCGGTCAAACTGTTATAAAACAACGTAGGCTGGCTGAAATGATCGAAGAAACTTCTGCTTCGGTTGCGAATTTTTCTGGAATCGATGCGTTCTTCAAATGAGGTGAAGCCGCCTTCTTTCATCATGGCCTGAAACGGGCAGCCCTGCGCCATCGAATTCGGATGGTAGGAAACTTTACCTTTCGGAATCTGCATGCGGTGCATACCGTCACGCTGGTTATTCGTCACATCAGGAATTGAACGGTTAATCGGAATCTCGTGGAAATTCGGGCCGCCCAAACGCGAAAGTTGGGTATCTGTATAAGAGAAAAGCCGTCCCTGAAGCAGTGGGTCGTTGGTGAAATCAATCCCCGGAACGATGTGCCCCGGATGAAAAGCAATCTGCTCGGTTTCTGCAAAGAAATTATCAGGATTACGGTTTAAGGTCATCTTGCCGATAATTTCCACAGGTACCAGTTCTTCAGGTATCAGTTTCGTGGGATCCAGCAGGTCGAACGGGAATTTATGTTCATCTTCCTGCTTAACAATCTGTACACCCAATTCCCACTCAGGATAGTGCCCATTATCAATTGCTTCCCACAAATCACGGCGGTGAAAATCGGTATCCTTACCCGCCAGCCTTTGCGCTTCGTCCCAGGCCAGGCCGAGGACGCCTTGAAGGGGCTTCCAGTGAAACTTAACAAAATGTGACTCACCTTCTTCGTTGATAAACCGGAAAGTATGGATCCCGAATCCTTCCATTGACCGTAAAGTTCGGGGGATTCCTCTGTCACTCATTTTCCAGATCACATTGTGCATGGTTTCCGGCATTAGGGAGACAAAATCCCAAAAGGTGTCATGTGCAGATGCCGCCTGTGGAATCTCATTATGAGGCTCAGGCTTCACAGCATGCACCAGATCCGGGAACTTCATGGCATCCTGGATGAAAAATACCGGCATATTATTACCTACCAGGTCGTAATTACCTTCCTGTGTGTAAAATTTCACTGCAAAACCGCGCACATCCCGTGGCAAGTCGGTGGATCCCCTGCTTCCCTGGACGGTAGAAAAC
>JAEZYN010000075.1 GCA_023419095.1 Bacteroidota bacterium
ATCAGGGATATTCCACAACGGAACTGGTATCCGCCGCGACTATCGATATGAACTGGCATTCCGTAACGAATGAATCGCAATTGAAGCCAACGCTGGAGTTTGAAAAAAATGTTTTGGCTAAATATGGTTTTAATCTGAAGGAAGTTCCGCCAAGATACCATTCACCGTACTTTGCGCACATCTGGGGCGGCGGTTACTCGGCCGGATATTACGCTTATATGTGGAGTGATCTGCTGAATGCGGATGCCTGGGACTGGATTTCAACCAACGGCGGAATGACGCGTGAGAATGGTGACCGTTTCCGAAAATACATTCTGTCCGTGGGTAAT
This sequence comes from Bacteroidota bacterium, assembly GCA_023419095.1. GTDB lineage: Bacteria > Bacteroidota > Bacteroidia > Flavobacteriales > Weeksellaceae > Kaistella. The sequence goes on from JAEZYN010000075.1 coordinate 330, forward strand.
TCCGTGGATCTGAATCAGGCTTACAAAGACTTTACCGGCAGAACACCGGATATAAAACCATTGCTGAAAAATAAGGGTTTTGTTGCCAAGTAAATGATTAGCGGTTTAAAAGTTTAGACCAAATACTCCAAATTATGTTACACGAAAGCCGCCTCAAATTTTTGGGGCGGCTTTTTTGTTTTTTTAAATTTATTTGGCAGAAACTGCTTTGAACGGACTTGCATACGGATCAAAAGGCGACACCATTTTTTTAGAAACAAGGGTAGAATTGCGCAAATTCACCACAAACAGGTTCAGCGCGTCATTGTGTGAAACATAGTACGCCTTTATGCGTTTGTGTCCTGTTTTCTTTTCGCCCATAAATTGTGCGTCAGCCAGACAACTCGACAATGAATAGACGACAAGTGATTTGATGTTCCACCGCTTGTCAAAAGTCAGCAACCGGAAACCTTTTTCGGGAGGTGAGGCACCGCAGAAACACTGTTTGTTGAAATTGGAATCGCGTTCGTATTGTAGCAGGATGCGGTTTTCTTTGGCATCTTCATACGATGACACAACGGAATTGCCGCCATATGCGTCGATAATTTCATTCAGATTAAATTTTTTTCCGTTTCTCAGGACCAGCCACTCATCGCGCGGTGTTATGTCTAATGATTTATTGTGGACGGTCACGTTGAAATTTTTACCCTTTACCTTCAGAATTCCTTTTTGTTGTTTTCCGTCGCTTCGTGAAATGCTGATAGATTCCGTTGCATTATTATAAACTGGACAGGGTTCAGTCCAGCAGAATAATTCCGCGGAAAGTACGCGTTTGGACATTTCGGGATGAGCTTTGCCAAAATTATACAGTTGCAGATCACCGCTGTAAAATCCGGCAAGCGGGATTTTTTCCTTAAATGCATCATACCAGTAATAGCCGCGCACCGCGTAAACTTTGTCGTGCCAGCCAGAATGCGCGGCATATTCGAGATACAATGTAATGGGTTTTCCGGCAATTTTTCCCTTAAAGGTGCCGGATGTTTTCCAGGCCTTTTCAAGGCGAACACCTGCTTTGTTTTGGGCACAAAATAAAACTGGCAAGATGATGAGAATGAATTTTAAATATTTTTTCATTTGGTAAATGGTTATAGATCCAACAGTAAATTCCGTACCAATTTTAAGAAAAAATTAACATTTAATTAGAATATTTTTAACTTTTAAACAGTTTCTATTTTCTAACATATTTAGATATTCTTGAAAAGGGAAAATTGACTTTGTTTATAGCCCGGATCGCAGCGTAAATCCTTTTTTTTTCCGGCTGCGGATCCCGAAGCCGGCAAAAAAGATTGCAGCGAAGAGCCGGTAGGTTTGCCGGAAAGGTTTGATCCTTTGTTGCTCCTGAAAAATTGTCTAATTTTGTAAAAAAGTCAATTCATGCCAAATATATCTCAGCGCGCGCAGCACATGCCAGCGTCCCCAGTGCGGAAACTGGTGCCTTATGCTCTGCTGGCGAAACAGAAAGGAGTAAAAGTGTATCACCTGAACATCGGGCAACCCGACATTGCCACGCCGCAGACTGCCCTGGATGCGATAAAGAATATTGACCTGAAAGTGCTGGAATATGCCCTGTCCGAAGGAAATCTGGAGTACCGTACGGCGCTGAAAGATTACTATCACTCGCTGGGTTTTAAAGATCTGGATACCAGTGATTTTATGGTGACCAATGGTGGATCTGAAGCTTTGAATTTTGCGATTTCGACATTATGTGACGATGGTGATGAGGTAATAATCCCCGAGCCTTACTATGCGAACTATAACGGATTTACGAATACTTTTAAAGTGAACGTGGTTGCGGTGCCTTCTACCATTGACACCGGATTTGCATTGCCGCCGATAGAGGATTTTGAGAAAAAAATCACGGATAAAACACGTGCAATCATCATCTGTAATCCGGGAAATCCGAGTGGTTATCTTTACACACGTGAAGAATTGCAGAAATTGGCTGAAATTGCGCTCAAGCACGACATCGTGGTGATTTCAGATGAGGTGTACCGCGAATATGTGTACGACGGGCAACAGCAGGTTTCGATGCTGGAATTTAAAGAACTGTCTGAGAACTGTATTATAATTGACTCAGAATCAAAACGATACTCAATGTGCGGCGTACGCATTGGATGCCTGATCACGCGATCGAAAAAGATTCGTGATGCCGCCATGCTTTTCGCGCAGGCGAGACTCAGCCCAGTTCTGCTGGGACAGATCGCAGCTACCGCGGCGCATCATAATGATACGGCTTACATTTTGCAGGTCCGCGATGAATACATGAAGCGCCGAAACCTTCTGGTAGATCTGCTTAATGGAATTCCGGGCGTTATTTGTCCTAAACCGAAGGGTGCTTTTTACTGTGTTGCGGAACTGCCGGTAGACGATACCGACGATTTTGCACAGTGGCTGCTAGAAAATTATTCGGACAACAATGAGACCGTGATGGTAGCGCCTATGAGCGGTTTCTACAGCGATCCGAAACTCGGCAAAAAGCAGATCCGCGTGGCCTATGTACTGAAAGAGGACGACCTGCGCCGCAGCGTTGAACTACTGAAGAGTGCATTACAGAAATACAACGGCCGCGTATAAAATAAAACGACTGAAAAGCCACGAGAGTAAAAGCGTGGCTTTTTTGTGCGTTAAAAGTGCGTAAATTTGCGAAACTTTTTCAATGAAAATCTACGAAAACTATTCTTTAAAAAAATACAACACGTTCGGTGTGGACGTGGCTGCAAGATACTTTGCGGAAGTTTCCACTGCTGAAGAACTGATTGAAGTCCTCAAAACGACTCACGATCTCGGTGTTCTAAATTCAAAGCCCCTTTTTCTTGGGGGCGGCAGCAACGTTCTGTTCACAAAGGATTATGATGGTTTCGTCATTAAACTGAACTTAAGAGGAATTTCTGAGCGCGTTCTAAATGAAAATGAAGTGTTGGTGACGGCTATGGCCGGAGAAAACTGGCACGAATTCGTAATGTTTTGTCTGCAGTCCGGCTATGGCGGAATTGAAAATCTTTCGCTAATACCCGGCAACGTCGGAACTTCGCCGATGCAGAATATCGGTGCGTATGGCGTTGAGATTAAGGATGTTTTCGAAAACTGTAAGGTTTTAAACCTAGAAACTTTAGAAACTGAAAACTTTGATAACGCCGAATGTAAATTCGGTTATCGTGATTCAATTTTTAAAAATGAGGGAAAAGGGAAATACGTCATCCTGGAAGTTACGTTTAGACTTACAACCCAAAATCATAAGATCCGGGTCGATTATGGTACCATAAAAGCTGAACTTGCGCGTCACCACATCACGAGTCCGACTATTCGGGAAGTTTCTGATGCGGTGATCAGCATCCGTCAAAGTAAATTGCCTGATCCAAGTATACTCGGAAATGCGGGCAGCTTTTTCAAGAATCCTACGGTTCCAAAAACACAGTTTGAAATGTTGCAGCAGGAATATTCAAATATTCCGGGTTATGCTGCCGGTGAAAACGTAAAAGTTCCGGCCGGTTGGCTGATCGAGCAGTGTGGCTGGAAGGGCAAACAGATCGGCAATGTAGCGTCACATGATCTGCAGGCGCTGGTAATTGTAAACAAAACGGGTGTGGCAAGTGGCGCGGAAATATTTGAATTTTCGCAGAAGATTATTGTTTCGGTGGAAGATAAGTTCGGAATCGCACTCGAAAGGGAGGTCAATATTATATAAAAGTGTTAATCAAAGCTAAATCAGACGGGTGAAAGTGAATTGACAAGTTTTGGGACTAAATATTTTAAAATATTCCAAACAATTAATATATAAATATTTGTCTAACTGAATTTTTCTTCGTTATTTTGCACTCTCAAATATTTAGTAGTAAAAAAGAACATCGAGATATGTCAAGAATTTGCCAGATAACAGGAAAGCGTGCGATGGTTGGGAACAATGTTTCTCACGCTAATAACAAAACGAAGCGTCGTTTTGAAATCAACTTATTGGAGAAGAAATTTTACCTTCCGGAGCAGGAAAAGTCTGTTACACTGAAAGTTTCGGCGCACGGATTGAGAGTGATCAACAAGATCGGCATCGAGGAAGCGATTGAAAGAGCAGCAAGAAACGGATTTATAAAAAATAACAAGTAATGGCTAAAAAAGGTAACAGAGTACAGGTAATTCTGGAGTGCACGGAGCACAAAGAATCCGGTGTAGCAGGAATGTCAAGATACATTACGACTAAAAATAAGAAGAACACTACAGAGCGTTTGGAGCTGAAAAAATTCAATCCTGTTCTGAAGAAATACACCCTTCACAAAGAGATCAAGTAATCTTTTAAAAAACGATTAAAAATGGCAAAGAAAGTAGTAGCATCCCTACAGGGTGGCGCAGGTTCTAAGAAAATGACCAAAGTTGTGAAAATGGTGAAGTCGCCTAAATCTGGCGCATACGTTTTCGACGAGAAAGTAATGAACGCTGACGAAGTAGAGGCCTATTTGAAAAAATAAGTCCTGCCAGCGCGGTTCACGATATATAGACTACCCAATTTCCGGGTAGTTTTTTTGTTATATTTGCGCTGGTAAAAAAAATAAACTGATAACGTACATGAGCTGGTTCAAGAAAATTTTCAAGAAAGAGGAAAAGGAAACTTTAGATAAAGGTCTGGAGAAATCAAGCCAAGGATTTTTCGAAAAAATTTCTAAGGCAGTCGTTGGAAAATCTAAAGTAGATGATGAGGTTCTGGATGATTTGGAAGAAGTTCTGATCGCCTCTGATGTAGGCGCCGGAACTACCATCAAGATCATCGAACGCATTGAAGCGCGCGTTGCCAGGGATAAATTCGTAAGCACGGATGAGCTTGATAAAATTCTGCGTGAGGAAATTTCAGGTCTGCTTCTCGAAAATCCGCATGCGTCCACGGGAAATATTGACGAAACCAAAAAGCCTTACGTCATCATGGTCGTAGGCGTGAACGGTGTTGGGAAGACGACCACGATCGGTAAGCTTGCGCACCAGTTCAAGTCTGAAGGTAAAAAGGTGGTTTTAGGCGCAGCGGATACTTTCCGCGCGGCGGCTGTAGATCAGCTTGTCATCTGGAGTGAGCGCATCGGCGTACCCATTGTGAAGCAGAGCATGGGTTCAGATCCCGCGTCCGTTGCTTTTGATACCGTTCAAAGTGCCGTGGCAAACGACGCTGACGTTGTAATCATCGATACTGCCGGAAGGCTTCACAATAAGGTGAATTTAATGAATGAACTTACCAAGATAAAACGCGTAATGCAGAAGGTGATTCCCGATGCGCCGCACGAAATACTTTTGGTTCTCGACGGATCCACCGGGCAGAACGCTTTCGAACAGGCCAAACACTTCACAGCAGCTACTGAAGTGAATGCGCTGGCGATCACGAAACTGGACGGAACTGCAAAGGGTGGAGTGGTAATTGGTATCTCAGATCAGTTTCAAATCCCCGTAAAGTATATCGGCGTCGGCGAGAAGATGACGGACCTGCAATTATTTAATGGAACAGAATTTGTAGATTCTTTTTTCAGAAAGAGAGCCTAATTTTCGGCAACCTTTTTGATAAAGTAAAAAAGAATAACATTTTTATTAACATTAAAATTTTAAAACTATGGGTATTTTAACTTGGATCATTTTTGGTCTTATCGCAGGTGCAATCGCAAAATTCATTATGCCGGGAAATCAGGCAATGGGATGGATCATGACAATCATTTTAGGTATTGTAGGCGCCTTCGTTGGCGGATGGATCGGAACCATGCTGGGCTGGGGAACTGTTAATGATTTCGACATCAAGAGTATGTTCCTGGCAGTTTTAGGTGCATTACTGGTCCTCTGGATTTACGGAATGGCGACGAGAAGAGCGTAAATACGTAACATAAAAAAAAACAATCCCGGGTTGAAATTTTCAATCCGGGATTTTTATTTGTCTTAATGTTTAAAATTTAATCTGGAAGGGCATTTCCATTCTTACGCCTTCTTTGAATTTCGGATCCGAAAGCTGCTGATAGATGAGAAATTGTTCGTCGGAAAGTTTCGTCTTCAGTATTTTTGAGGTTATCTGCTCTTTATCGAGATCTTTGAAGAGTTGCTCAAACTGGCTCAGCTTCCTGGGATAAGTGGAGACATTGTAATTGTTTAATTTGCCTTTCTTTGCGGCGAACTGAATCGCATCCTGCAAAGTTCCAAGTTCGTCGACAAGCCCGATTTCCTTTGCGCGTACGCCGCTCCACACACGTCCACCACCGATTTCGTCAATCTGCTCAAAAGATTTTTTGCGGTTTTGTGTTACAAAATGCACAAATCTTTTATAAGTCATCTCCACACTTCGCTGCATCATTGCCGCACCGCCGGGCGTAAGCCCATTTAATGAAGAAAACATATTTGAATTGGCATTAGTACTTACGGTGTGCGCCGTCAGGCCGTTGCGGTTTGCCAAATCTTTAAAATACGGAAATACACCAAATACGCCTATGGAACCTGTAAGCGTACCCGGCTCAGAATATATTTTATCTGCTGCCATCGCGATATAATAGCCGCCCGACGCTGCATAATCACCGAAGGAAACTATTAGTGGTTTCTTTGCTTTCAGGCGTTGCAGCTCAAAAAGAATTTCATCTGAAGCGTTTGCGCTGCCGCCGGGCGAATTGATGCGCAGGACCACGGCTTTTATTTTGTCGTTTTCAGTGAGTTTTTTTATTTCCTTTACGAAGTTGTCCGCGTAGATCGCATCATTGCCTTCGCCATTGTAGATGGCACCCGAAGCGTAAAGTACAGCCACCTGATCTTCTTTTTTGGTATTATCTTCTTTATATGAACTGATGTATTTTGCAAAAGAAATTTTACGAAGTTTTTCCTTTTTCTTCAGGTTCATTTTATCTTTTAAAAGATCATCGTACTCCGATTTCTGAATCAGTTTATCCGCTAGGCTATATTTAAGGCTAAGTTCGGGAATCGCTCCGTAAAGACTGTCAACCACCATTGCGAAACGTGCTGTATCAATTTTTCTTGCGCCAGCCATCTTCTGTGCAGTGGGAGACCAAATATCATTAAGTAAAGTAGAAAGCTGCTCACGGTTTTCATCGGACATGTCATCGCGCATGAAAGGTTCTACGGCAGACTTATATTTCCCGTGTCTTATCACTTCAATACCGATCCCGAATTTTTCGGCGAAACTTTTCATGTAAAGAACTTCGGTCGCAAGACCTTTAAGATCCACACTCCCGGCCGGATGCAGAAAATACCGGTCTGCCGCTGATCCTAAATAATATGCGGCCTGTGATACATTATTTCCGTACGCATAGACGAACTTGCCGCTTTTTTTAAAATCTTCGAGCGCGCTTCTTACATCGTCAATCTGGGTGAAGCCTGCGCGCAGTCCATCTGTTTCAAGACTGATACCTTTTATTTTGTCATCTTTGGCTGCGTTTTCTATGGCTTCCACCATATCGTAAAGCATGACATTGTCTTCTTTTTCTGCAAATGCAAAAATATTGTCGCTGTCTTCCAGCGGACTATCAATTATATTGGTTTTGAAGTCGAGCGTCAGCACAGAATTGGCGTGAATGGCAGATTTATTGCTATCAGTCACTGCGCTGTAGGCAATCATCATAATTAAAAACAGGATAAATAGCCCTGCGATGATGGCGATTGCGACGATATTGGCGAGAACGTTTTTTAGAAACCCTTTCATATTTTATAAAGTATAATTTAAGATATATGTCGCAGCATAACGTGGTTTTGTTACTAGGCAGTAATCTGGGCAACCGGAAAGAAAATATTGCGTTGGCAACAGAAAAGATAGAAGCTGAAATTGGTGCCGTGACCCGCCGCAGTTCCCTTGTACAAAGCGAACCTGTCGAATTTGTCAGTAATAATTATTTTTGTAATATTGCATTACGTATAAAGACGTGTCTATCCCCTATCTGCCTGCTGAATGCCCTGAAAAAGGTTGAAGTAGCAATGGGAAGAGCAGAAGATTCTTTGATAACGAATGAGTACGCGGATCGGGTTATCGATATAGACATCGTGAAGTACGGTGAAATCACATTTTCATCCTCACGGCTTCAGATTCCCCATCACAAACATTTGCATATGCGCGAGTTTTCCCGGGAGTTGCTTTCGGAAATATTACAAGAAACATTAAAAACATAACTATGAAATTAAGTTTATTTTTCGCTTTAATTTTGCCCGCTGCCATTTATGCTCAGGATCTGTCGTCAGGTACAGCGTCGCAAGATTATCCCAATACCTATTCCAGCGGATCTGCTGACGTGGCCAAGTTTGATAACAGTGCCCGAAGATTTAATGACTGGGCTATCTCTGTCGGAGGTGGTGCCGCTTTCATGACTAAAGCTGACCTTACTTCATTTTACGGAGGAGACATCAATTGGGGATGGAATGCATATGTAAGTTTGGATAAGCAAATTTCTCATACTTTTGGACTCAACTTACAGTATCAGACAGGTAGAAGTAACCAGCGCGGCCAACTTCCGGGAGCTGATGGTGTAGCAGCTGGCGTAGCGGAAGCTTATACAGAATACCACCAGATTTCCCTTTTAGGTGACCTTAATTTTTCTAATTTATTAAGAAGAACAGATAATCACTCACCTTACCGCTGGGCTCTCCACGGCTATGCCGGTCTTGGTTTTCAGGGGTATGATACGCTTCTTTTAGATAACAACCTTTCACAGTATGCTCCTAACAGGCTTCCAATTGAAGTCAACCAGAAACTAGGCGTTTCTTCGCTCTTTTTCCAGGGCGGTGTTGGTCTTAAATATAACGTATCAAAACTTATTGACGTAGAACTTAGAACCATGTACATCATCAGTAATGATGAAGAATTCGATGGTGGAGGACTTCGCAGGGATACAGGTTATCCAAGCATCAATTACAACCTGATCAATGATTCGCCGAGTGACGATATGTTGACTGTGAATCTAGGTTTAAGTTTTAAATTAGGTAAACATGATTCGCATCTTGCGTGGCATGACCCGTTACAGGAAATCCATTACAGAGCCAATCTTCTGGAAAATTCTACAGAGGAATTTATAGTATGCGCAAAAGGCGACAGTGATAATGATGGAGTTTGTGATGACTGGGACCGCCAACTTGATACTCCTGCCGGAGCACGCGTCGATGGTGCTGGTGTTGCGCTCGATATGGATTTAGACGGAGTCATAGATCTCTATGACCGATGTGTTACCGTTCCTGGTGATGTAGATAATAATGGTTGTCCGGCCGGAACCACCGGTACTGAAACTCCCTAATCAGACATTAAATAAAATAATACTTAAAAAAATAAATTATGAAACTAAAATTAGCAAGTTTTGTTTTGGCAGTGGCACTTCCGGCCAGTGTGTTTGCGCAGGATTCTCTTGCGGTTTCTATGGACGGATATCCGAATACGTACAGCTCCGGCTCGGCTAATGTGTCACCGTTCACACAGGAATCAAAAAGATTTAATGATTGGGCTATCTCCATCGGTGCCGGTGTACCACTTTTGGTAACCGCGGATCTTACTTCGATTAACAATGGTAACGGAAAAAACCTTTTTGGTTATTCAGCTTACCTGAGTGTTGATAAGGCAATCACGCATGCTTTTGGTCTGAATCTGCAGTACGACCGTGGCGAGACGCGTCAGGGCTGGTTCAACACAAAAACAGATAACGCTACAGGCACTAGTTACCAGGATGTAGGCGCCAGAACACAGTACGATGCAATCTCTCTTATAGGTGATGTAAATTTCTCAAACCTGCTGCGCAGAGTGGATAATAAATCTCCTTACCGCTGGGCACTTCATGGCTACGCGGGTGTAGGTACGATTGCCTACCGCGCATATCTTGAAGATGCTGCCGGACAACGTCTGATGACGGAAATTAAGCCGTTTAAAATAGGTTCAATGTTTGGCCAGGCAGGTGCAGGTTTAAAATATAAATTCAACAACAGACTCGATCTTGAAGGTAGAGTAATGTATGTTATAACCGGCGATGACGAATTCGACGGTGGAGGCGCGGCTTACAGCACAATCAATCAGCGTGAAGAACAGATCTCTGATAACTTCCTGAATGCAACATTAGGTCTTTCACTTAAATTAGGTAAGCATCAATCTCACCTCATGTGGCACGACCCACTGCAGGAAATCTATTACAAACTGGATGTACTGGCTGACAAGAACCAGGATGTTGAGGTTTGCAAAAAAGGCGATGCTGATAACGACGGCGTTTGCGATGATTGGGACAGACAGCTTGATACGCCTGCCGGCGCGAGAGTGGATGGTGCAGGTGTAGCTTTAGATACCGACCTTGACGGCGTAATCGATCTTTACGACAAGTGTGTCACTGTACCGGGACCGGTAGAAAATAATGGCTGCCCTGTAGGTGGCGTGATTTCTGACAACACCAGAACACTTGAAGGTATTGAATTTGACCTTGATTCAGACCGAATCCTGCCAAGCAACACACCTATCCTGAACAATGCGGTGAACTATATCAACTCATCAGGCGGTTCATACAATGTGATCGGCGGTACAGATACAAGAGCCTCTGACGCTTACAACCAGAGATTGTCAGAACGTAGAGCAAACACCGTGAAGAATTATTTGATTCAGAACGGAGTTGAATCCAGCAAGCTGAACGCAATCGGCAAAGGTGAAAAAGACCTTAAATACCCTGAATGTAACCCAGCTACGAAATGCCCTGAATGGAAAAACAGAGCGAACAGAAGGGTTTACTTCGAAGCAAAATAATCTCCGATTAATTCTTATATTAAGTCACGCACTGCGTGACTTTTTTTGTGCGCCGGTTTTAGTTTCAGTATTTTTACCGAATGATCTCTCCACAGGATTTTCAGTATCTTAAACTCCAGACACTCGAGCATTTTTGGGGTCACTCCGCATTTCGTGATCTGCAGGAAGATGTTATTGATGCTGTAATTTCGGGCCGGGATGCGCTTGCTTTATTGCCCACTGGTGGTGGAAAATCACTTTGCTATCAGTTGCCGGCCATTATTTCTGAGGGAACATGTTTAGTAATATCACCGCTGCTTGCACTGATGAAAGACCAAGTCTATCAGCTTAAAAACAAAGGGATAGAAGCTGAATATCTTTCATCTGAACTTGATGATTACGAGGCAGAATCCGTTTTCCTTCGCTGTAAGGAAGGTCTTACAAAACTGCTGTACGTATCACCGGAAAGATTGCTGAACCGCATTTTCCTCCAGCATCTGGAAGAGATAAAACTTTCCTTTATAGCTGTAGATGAAGCACATTGCATCTCAGAATGGGGGCAGGATTTTCGTCCGAGCTACCAGAATATTAAAAGTTTTCGTCAGGAATTCAAAAATATTCCGTGCCTGGCACTTACCGCTACCGCAACTCCCAAAGTTCTCTCCGAAATTCAGCAAAAGCTGGGGCTTAGCAACTCGTTAATTTTTAAAAAAAGTTTTCGGCGAACGAATATCAGAATCGTTTCCGATAAAGTTTCCGATAAATATCAGCGGGTCTTAGATCTACTTACATACAATTCTCAATCGGGTATCATCTACGTCAGGACCCGGAAAGAGAGCGAAGAATTAACGCATTTTCTACATCGCAATAACATTCAGAATGTTGACTATTTCCATGCCGGTTTGCCCGTGAAGGAGAAAAATATGCGGCAACAGAAGTGGGTTGCAGGCAATAACCAAGTTCTGATAGCGACAAACGCTTTCGGGATGGGCATAGATAAAGACAATGTACGTTTTGTGATGCATTTTTCACCTCCACAATCGCTTGAAAATTATTATCAGGAAATCGGGCGGGCAGGAAGAGACGGTGCCGAGTCCAGTGCTTTTATGCTTTGGAATCCACAGGAATTAGACAACTTCGATGAGATTTTACGCAATCAGACACCCTCTAGAGCTGAGTTTTCGCGCATTGTTTCGTACCTGTATTCAGTTTTTCAAATAGCGGAAGGCGAATTGCCGGAAACGGTTTTCCAACTTCATCTGCACCGCGTGCAAAATTTTGCCAAAACATCCGGTGCTAAGATCCGCAATGTGTTAAATTTTTTGCACAATCAGGAGGTTATTTTTCATAACGCAAACCGCTCGCTCTCGTCTTTACAGTTAAAAATTTCGCCTGATGAACTCGATCTGTTACCTAAAAAGGACGGCTATCTGATTGAATTATTGCTTAGAAATTACTCCGGTTTGACCACGCACAGAATTCTTTTTAGTGAGATTTCTCTGGCTAAAAAATTAGACGTAGAAGCGCAGGTCCTCAGAGAAAGAATTCGTGATTTGATGCAGAAGAACTATGTGGAATATATTGACGGCGCACTTTCGAGTATTAAGTTTCTAAAACCGCGTGACGAACGTGCCAATTCGGGGAGATACTGGCATCTTTTTGAGCAGATTCAAAAGAATAAATTGCAGAAATGGGAAGAAATGAAGTTTTTTGTGCAAAACAGTGATTTCTGTAAGATGAAAATGATTCTGTCTTATTTCGGCGAAAAAAATGTTCGCAACTGCGGTCATTGCTCGGTGTGCGACCGACAGCGCGAAGCCGTTTTTGGCCGTGATATAAGTTCGGACATCATTGAAATATTAAAAAATAAACCCTCAAACGTTGAGGAAATTGCTGTACGCTTAAATTATTATTCAAAGGAAAATATTTTAGAAAACCTGATTTACCTGCTGGATTCGGGCAAAGTAAGGATGCTGAATTTCCGTACTTACGCTTATAATCCAAGTTAATGCAGTATTAAAAATTTAAACAAAGAAATGAAACCTTTAAAAATAGTTTTTTTCGGAACTCCCGAATTTGCAAAATGTTCATTGGAAGCCATCCATCAGTCTGCTCATGAAGTTGTGGGCGTTGTGACGGTAGCCGATAAAGCCAGTGGACGCGGCCAGAAAATACAGCAATCGCCTGTGAAAGTGTACGCTGAAGAGCAGAACTTACCCGTATTCCAGCCGGAAAAACTTAGAAATCCAGAATTTTTACAAAGCATAAGAGATTTGGAGGCTGATGTATTTGTGGTCGTGGCGTTCAGGATGATGCCGAAAATTCTGTTCGAAATGCCACGCTTGGGAACATTTAACCTTCATGCATCGCTGTTACCGGATTACCGCGGTGCGGCCCCGATCAATTACGCAGTGATTAATGGTGAAACCAAAACCGGCGCCACTACTTTCTTCATCAATGAAAAAATAGACGAAGGCAATATCCTTTTGCAGGATGAAATTGAAATCTTTCCCGATGAAAACGCGGGCCAGCTGCACGACAGATTGATGCTGATGGGTGCCGAACTCGTTGTAAAGACACTTGATGGACTTGCACATAATTCAATCAGCGAAAAAGTACAGCCGTTTGTGGAAAATCCCAAGAATGCTTATAAAATCTTTAAGGAAGACACCCGCATCAACTGGAAACAAGAAGGCATTAAAGTCCATAACTTCATCCGTGGCATGTCACCGTATCCATGTGCATTCACGACGCTGAAAATAGGTGAAGATACTAAGTCTTTGAAGATTTACAAAGGCGCTTTCGCTGCCGCTAATGACGTGGCGCATGCCGGAAAACTGAAGATCGACAAGAATAATTTCAGCATATCAACTGCGGATGGACTTTACTTTCCGGAGGAAATCCAGCTTGAGGGTAAGAAACGAATGAACGTAAAGGACTTTTTAAACGGTTTCCGTGACTTCGAAGATATCTCGCTCGCGGATTAGTTTCTGTTTTTAAGCAAAATCCAGCCTTTAAAACTCACGGGCAATTGGGTGTCCGGTTCAATCCAGTTCAGGGTATACCAGTAGGTTCCCGTGGGTAATGGTCGGCCGCCTGAGTTTCCGTTCCAGATTAATTCGTTTTTAGGCGAAATATAAACGGTTTTGCCCTGGCGGTCGAAAATGGTGATCACGACATCCTGTTTAATGTTAAGCTCGGTATAATCTAACACATCGTTTTTACCATCGCCATTTGGGGTTATTACGTTCAGCAGATTAATGATTAAAAACTCTTTTTGAATAATTGCACACTTCAGGGAGTCCCTTAAATAAGCCACATGCACGCCGCGTGGAATATTTGTAAATACATTTGAATTCTGAAAATTAGTTCCATCCAGGGAGTATTCGTATGCAGGACTTCCACCAGCAGCGTAAATCGTAGCCGTGCCTCCCGCGACATCGATACTGGTGATCTGCGGCAGCGAAGAAGCTGAAACTGTCACCGATTGTGTTAATTTGCAGCCATTCGGCGTAGTGAGTTCTACGGTATATTCGCCAGCCGGTATTGAATCAACAGAACTTTCAGTGGCACCTTCAGAAATTACCGAACCGTCTTTCCGAAGCCATTTGTAGTACTGAAATCCGCTGCCCGCGTCAAGCGTGGTAGTTGCGTCCGGACAAATGGTTTTATCAACGAGTACGGTAGATTTTTTTGGTGTAAGAAATTCAATAAAACCACTTACTTCCGCACATGTCCCGCTTTTTATTTTGTAGTAAACCACGGTGTCAGCCGTATAGCTCCATTGGTTCGGCAAAGTAACCTGATGTGCTGCATCCTGAAAATACTGGACCTGAAAATAAGTCTGATAATTTGTTATAAACTCCGGATTCAGTTGCTGTAAGGACACTTCAATGGGCTTCCCGTCATTGTAGTTGCAAAAACTTTTGGCGACAGTGAGAGGTTTTTCTGCAAATTCGATAATTCGTGAGCCTTTTAGCAGGCAGCCACTCAGCAAAATTTCTACGCTGTAAGTTCCGTTGCTGTTTTTATTACCGGGGATAGTGAGTGTGGCATTGGTTTCAGCTGTGAGTATATTGCCGTCTTTAAACCACTGAAACGCGGTAGCACCGGGCGTGCTGGCATCCAAAGTAATATCAGTGCCCTCGCACAGCGCGGTGTTATCGGAAAAAAGCAGGTTTGTACCCAAATCTTTTTTGCCCGTAAAACTGCCAGCCTTCAGAAACACAGCCGAATCGTAGCGCCCGGTACGGTCATTACCAAAAAGTCTGTCTGCAACCACCAGTTTTATATGGTATGTTTCGCCCGATACTACGTCAGCCTGGGCTGTTAAAACTTTAGTTTCACCATTAAATCCGGTCGGACTGTCAAGATGAGAGCGGTACGGATCATTATTAAAAGTACCGAAATACTCCACATTGCTGGCGCAGCCTATCGCGGCATTAATTGTCTGGCTGGTAACCGGTTGTGTAGTGCCCGGAACCAGTGCGATATTGGTATACGGATCGCTGGATCCTGCTTTTTTTATGAGAAATACAAATGCATCCGGATAATTACAGTTCGTGTCAAAATATTCTTCCGACAGAAACATATATTCGAAGCTAATGCCTGTGGTATTGCTTGGTGTAAAGTCAAATTCGAGTACGGTGGAGTTGAGATATTCGCTGACCGGAACACCTAATGCATCTGCAAGATCCTGATCACCGCTCCAGTTGCTGTCGGTATCATCCAACACATTATTTGTGGGCCTCGCGCTGTTCGGGCCGGGCGCTTTGAAGATTTCACCTGTGCTCAGAATTATTCCTTTATCAATATCAAAAGGTAATGTTCCTTTCTCGAAATATCCGTAACTAATCGGGTTGCTGCCGTAATCCTGCCAGCCTTTGGCGGAAACATTTGAGACAAAAATACAGCTTGAATTTTGGCTGCCGATCAATACATCGCGAACCAGTTCGTCCGGCGTTTTAGTGCTTACCGAAATATATTGCTGCGCGCTTATGGCTGCGAATAACAGTGAAAACCAAAAGCTGAGGATTTTTCTCAAGTACATAAGATTGTGGGCTGCAAAAGTAGTCCTTTTTTGCAAAAAAAATCTCTTCCGCCAGTGCGGAAGAGATTGATATTTGATCTTAGAATACAGATTAAGCAAGGCTCACTCTGATGAAACCTACCACTTTCAAATCGTCGTTTACAGATTTCACGTACTCAGCTACAGAAAGTCCGCTGTCTTTGATGAAAGACTGGTGTACAAGGGTGTTGTCTTTGTAGAAACGCTGCATTTTACCTTTAAGGATGTTATCAATAATGTTTGCAGGCTTGCCTTCTTTTGTAAGGATTTCTCTTTCGATATCAAGCTCACGGTCAATAGTTTCCTGAGAAACCATAGTTTCATCCAATGCGATCGGGTTCATAGCAGCTACCTGCATTGAAACAGCTTTCGCAGCGTCAGCAGCACCGTCTACGTCCGCAGAAAGTGAAGTGATAGCAGCGATTTTGTTACCCGCGTGGATGTATGCACCAAGGTAAGGTCCTTCAATAGATTCGAAAGTACCAACTTCAATTTTCTCACCGATAACGCCAGTTTGCTCGATAAGTTTTTCAGCAACTGTAGATCCGCCGAACTCTGTCGCAAGAAATTCTTCTTTGGTTTTTCCAACAGCAAGGTCTGCCAATTCATGAGCTAATTTTACGAAGTCGTCATTTTTCGCAACGAAGTCAGTTTCACAGTTCAAAGCGATGATGGTTCCTTTGGTACGGTCCGCACTTACTTTAGCAATTACAGCACCTTCTGTAGATTCTCTGTCAGCTCTGTTAGCGGCAACTTTCTGGCCTTTTTTTCTTAAAACTTCGATGGCTTTATCGAAATCGCCTTCAGCTTCTACCAAAGCTTTTTTGCAGTCCATCATTCCTGCGCCTGTGATGTTTCTCAATTTAGCTACGTCTGCAGCACCTGGTGTATACATAAATTTTGATTTTTTATATTTAAAAATTTCCTATTTTTAGCTTAGTTTTTAAGCGTTGCAAAGATAATAAATTCCACATAAACTAAAAAGAAGATTTCTGCGTTATAGCTAAAATTTAAATACCTAAAAATCACAACTTTAATGGCTAAATACTTCTATTTTATTTTTTTTCTGGCATCAGTTTTCGTGTGTGGGCAGTCGAAATATACAGCCGCGCAAGTAGAGAAGAGTTCGGATCCGCAGGTTATTGCCAATTTCGTAAAATTTAACCCAAACCACCCAAAAACACCCGAGTTTAAACGGAAGTTGCTCGCTGTGATAAACAACGACAAACCTTCCGGCGCGAAGGCGGCAGCCGCAAAACCCGTCGTAAAGCCGATAAGTACCGCAAAACTGAAAACGGCCATTAAAAAGGACGTTGCAAAAGACGGCTCAAACGATAAGAACAAGAAAACCGCTGAGTTGCTGACTCACTTATTCAATACAGATCCAAACAGCAAAAACGCATACGTGCAGATCATAAACCGCTCGAAATGCAACCTTATTGTTAAAATCAGCGGCAAAAAATTCTATAATCTGGATGTTCCGGCCAAAAACCAAAACTATATTTTGGTTGATAAAGGCAGTTATACGCTCACTACTTCAGTTTGTGACGCGAAATATTCGTCGGTTAAAAATATTAATAAAGATATTGTAGTAACGCTGAACGCACCAAAATAGTCAGCCAAAAATATGGAAATTTTCGGTCGCTTTTAAATATTGGTCCGAATACACCCGCGGCGATTTTTCGATTATAAATATTTCTTTACTTTCGGATTCGTTCAGGTTTTTTTTAAATTCCAGAATTGCGCGTTTCACCGAAGAGGATTCAATGCCAAAAATTTGAACTGTTCTCACCAGAAACAGACCGTTTTCTTCCGCAATATTTTTAAAATTGAACACAGAAGTCCACGGAATAATGACACTGAACAAGCCGTTATCGTGAAGAAATTGACTGCTTTTCGAAATTAAATCTTCAAATGTAAGTTCCTGCTGCTGCCTGGCAATAATATCTTTTCCAGATGCGTTTTTTTCAAAATAGGGTGGATTGGAAATTATTAAATCAAATTTATCTTTTGGTTGAAACGTTTTAAAATCCTGAGTAAATATTGAAAGTCTGTCGTAGTAAGGTGAATTGTCAAAATTTTCGCGTGCGAGTTCAGCGGCAAGCGAATTAAAATCAATGGCAGCAATTGTCGCCGCACAGTTTCGCTGTGCGGTCATGAGAGAGATCAAGCCGGTTCCGGTGCCTACTTCCAAAATATTGCGCGCACTTTCTACATTCGCAAGCGCGCCCAGTAAAACACCATCTGTTCCTACGCGGAAAACGTCAGGATGTTGGTTTATTGCAAATTTTTGGAATCGGAAAGGTTTCACGGAAACAGAAAATTAAAGATTTGTGGGCATGTGGATGGTGAATTTGCTTCCTTTCCCAACCTCAGATTTCACTGAAATTTCGCCTCTGTAATCTTCTACCATTTTTCTTACCATCGTAAGTCCAAGCCCGGTTCCGCCGCTTTTGCTCGTGAAGTTTGGTTCAAAAATCCTGTCGTAAAGCTCTTCCGGAATTCCGGTACCGTTGTCTTCAACGCTGATGATTACTCTGCGTTGCAGCTGTTCTACGTCGACATTGATAATGCTCTCGTTCCCTTCAATGCGTGCCTGCCGTGCATTTGCCACGAGATTGGTCACAATGCGTGACAGGTAGATCTTGTCCATCTCTACCATGATTTCACTTTTGTTACTGTGGAAATAGATGCTCTGATCGCTGAAAACGTTGATAATGGTTCTGATTTCTTTATTAATGTCGAAAACCTCATTGTTTTTTTCCGGAAGCTGTGCAAACTGTGAAAATGCATTTGCCACTGTGGCCACCAAATCGATCTGATCGACCAACGTTTTGCTGAGTGTTTTCACCTTTTCGTGCACCTCAGGATCCTGCGGATCGAACTTTCTTTCAAAATTCTGAATGGTGAGTTTCATCGGCGTAAGCGGATTTTTCACCTCGTGCGCTACCTGTTTCGCCATTTCGCGCCAGGCTTCCTCTTTTTCTTTAAAACTCAGCCTTTCCTTTTGCTCCTTGATCTGCAAAATCATCTTGTTGTACGCTTTTACCAATTGATTCAGCTCATCATTCTGATAATACCGGATCGGCTGCGGTTCATTTTCAAAAAGCGTGATTCTGTTGATCATTTCCGAAAACTTGGTGACTGCGTTTGTAAGGTTTTTTGAAATAATCCAGCTCAGCCAGACCGCAAGTAAAATAATTAAAAGATTGACAATCAGTATATAATTCAGATATTTGTTAAAAACACTGAAATAGGTGCTGTCATTATGGTAATAGGGAAAAAACACGATGCCGATTGGCTGCAGCATGTTGTTTTTCAATATTGTGTAGGAAGAGGTGACGTTGGCATCAATGCTTTGGTCATAAGTATGAACGTCGATGCGGCCATCCTCTTTTAATATTTGGTTTACCAGAGAAAGCGGTAGTTTCTTTTCGGCAATCAGGTTGATGTCTTTGTTTGAAATGAGGAAATTGCCCTGCAAATCATAAATAATGATGTCCTGATTATTAATATCTGCGATTTCAAAAATATCGTTCGCCAATACCTTTGGCAGATCCTGCGCCGATACCTGAACGTGGCTTACCGCATAGTCCAGCGCGGACATAAGCGCTTCTGATTTCTTCTGAAGGTCTGTGCGGCTCTGTTCAGTGGCGTTTTTTCTTAAAATAAAAAAGGAAACAATAGAAGAACTTACAATACTAAGCAGACAAATAATCAGGAATCCCCAAAAAACTTTGTTGCGTAAACTGTAACCTTTGTATTTAGAGAATGGCATTATTTTTCAGCAGTTTCGTTACATACTTCCCGATGATATCG
Organism: Bacteroidota bacterium; assembly: GCA_023419095.1. GTDB lineage: Bacteria > Bacteroidota > Bacteroidia > Flavobacteriales > Weeksellaceae > Kaistella. The sequence goes on from JAEZYN010000075.1 coordinate 19,946, forward strand.
AATTCCAGATTTAAAACTTCACCCACTTTTAAATTTTTCATATTCGTAAACTCCCATGTGTAGGGAATTATGGCTACCGAAAATTCGCCGGCACTGCTCGATGCTACCGTAAGACTGATGCCGTTAACAGTAATTGAGCCCTGCGCTACAGTGGTGTAATCTCCTGTTTCGCTGTATTTAATGGTAATGAGGTAACTTCCGTTCTGGTCTTCGATGCTCAGCACGGTGCCTATTTGGTCCACATGTCCCTGCACAATGTGCCCGTCGAGTCTTCCATCCATCTTCAAACAGCGTTCCAAATTAACCTCGGTACCTTCTTTCCATTGTATCAGATTAGTCTTTTCAAGTGTTTCTGCGATGGCTGACACTCGATATTTGTCATCTGAAATTTCGACGACGGTAAGGCAGCAGCCGTTATGCGCCAGGCTCTGGTCAATTTTTAATTCGGTGGTAAACGGACAACTGAGTGTAAAATCAATATTATCGCCTCGGCGCTCCATTTTTTGCACTGTGCCCGTGGCTTCTATTATTCCGGTAAACATAGAGTAATTTTTAGAGAGAAGTTATATCTGCTGAATTTCACATTCGGTACAATCTAAATTTCCTAAATTTGTGAAATTCTAATATTTGTTCAAAGATAATCAAAAATGAGTTCCAGAAGCCATAAAGTAAGAGTAGGTATTTCTATTGGTGATTTTAATGGTATCGGCCCAGAAATCATCATGAAATCGCTGAAAGATAAAAGCATCACCGATTTTTTCACACCTGTTATCTTCGGTTCTGGGAAACTTTTTACCTATCAGAAGAATATTTTTAAGCTTCAGCTCAATTTCCACTATATCAATGAGGCTTCGCAGGCCCAGGGAGATAAGATCAATATGGTGAATCTGTCAAAAGACAATGTCACCGTAGAACTCGGCAAGCCTTCAGAAGAATCTACACGTATGGCGATAGAATCCCTCGAAGCAGCCACGGAAGCTTTAATGAAAGGCGACATTGATGTCCTGGTGACCGCGCCAATCAATAAAGATGAAATGATGAAGTATGGTTTTGAACATGCAGGCCACACCGGTTATTTTGAAGAGAAATTCCAGCGAAAAGGGCTGATGTTTTTGGTGACTGATGACCTTAAAGTAGCTGTATCAACGCATCACATACCGATAGCTAAAGTCGCCGAAGATATATCGAAAGAGAAAATAAAAAAGCAGATCAAAATTTTGAATCAGTCTTTGATTGAAGATTTTCAGGTCACGCTTCCGAAAATTGCTGTTTTGGGTTTAAATCCGCATGCCGGCGATGGCGGAGTGATAGGCACTGAAGAAATTGATATCATAACACCAGCCATTAAAGAAGTGTATGACAACGGTGTACTGGCATTCGGTCCGTATCCCGCAGATAGTTTTTTTCAGCCGCAGAAGTATGGAGCTTTTGATGCAGTACTGGCGATGTACCACGATCAGGGATTAGCGCCATTTAAGACACTGGCTTATGAAGACGGTGTAAATTATACGGCCGGCTTGCCTTTCATACGAACGTCACCGGATCATGGTGTGGCATATGATATTGCTGGACAGAATCTTGCGGATGAACGCAGCTTTGTGGAGGCGATTTTCACGGCACTCAAAATATTCCGTAACCGTGAGGAATATAACGACCTGATAACCAATCGTCTGAGGCCAAAACGCTCCGCTGTCAGCAATGGTGTCGATGAAGATTTGCCGCACGAAGATAATGCGTAACCGGCACCGAAAATTTCTGAGAATTTTTTGTTATCAGAAATATTTGTAATATTAAAAAAAAAGCATATTTTTGCACACTCATTTTATGGACAGGCTAAGAAACTACGACATCGTGTTTTCAGGACAGAAAAACGGTCGGCACCAATTCCAGTTTGAGATAGATAAAGCGTTCTTTCAACTTTTCGATACTGAACAGGAATTTTCAGAACCCAAAATTGTGGCGGATGTCCTGATGGACAAGCACACCACATTTTTAGAGATGAACATCAGGACCTCCGGCAGTGTGCAACTGGTTTGTGATATCACCACTGATGATTTCAGTTACCCGGTTGAAAACGAACTGAATGTTTTGGTGAAATTCGGTGAGGAATATGATGACAGCGAAGAAGATGTAATCACAATTCCCGCATCTGATCATGCTTTTAATGCTGCGCAGCTTATTTATGAAAGCGTAGTGCTGGCCATTCCGATGAAAAAGATTTCGCCGGATGTCTCAGATGAAGATTTGCAGATCGTAGAAAAGTTCAGTCCGAAAGCGGAAGAGACAGAAGAAGTGGTAGACCCGCGTTGGGAAGCCCTAAAAAAATTAAAAGACAAAAATTAAATAGTTTAAATGATGAGCTTGAGCAATCAAATCCTCATCGCTCATCAAACAAAATTATAAGAAAATGGCACATCCAAAGAGAAGACAATCGTCCACAAGAAGAGATAAGCGCAGAACACACTACAAAGCAGTAGTTCCTCAGCTTGCAAAAGACGCCGCTTCCGGCGAAATTCACCTGTACCACCGTGCGCACTGGCATGAAGGTAAACTTTACTACAGAGGTAAAGTAGTAATGGAAAAAGAAGTAGAAACTACAGAAGAAAACTAAGAGACAAAATTCTTTAAATTCTTTATTTTTATACAAAAACCACTCAATTTTATTGTAATTGAGTGGTTTTTTGTTCATTTTTAATGATTTTTAGTATCTTTGGCATAACAACAAAATACCCTCATCATGGACATAAAAGACATCCAAAACCTGATTAAATTTGTTTCGAGAGCAGAAGTATCTGAAGTGAAATACAAAACCAAAGACTTCGAAATCACCATTAAAACACCTCTTGGCGGAACGGAAATGAACTACATGCCGCAACCTGCTGTATATCACACGGCGCCACAGGGGCAAACTTCCGCGCCTCCCGCTCCGGCCGCTGCAGCTGTGCCTACACAAGCCGCTGACAATGCCTCAGATGAAGGTAATTATGTAACAATAAAATCGCCAATGATCGGTACTTTCTACAGAAAACCGGCACCGGACAAAGACGTTTTCGTAAGCGTTGGTGATGAGGTTTCCACAGGCAAAGTAGTTTGCGTTATCGAAGCCATGAAACTCTTTAACCAGATTGAGTCTGAGATTTCCGGTAAGATTGTTAAAATTTTGGTTGACGATGCCACGCCGGTAGAGTACGACCAACCTTTGTTCTTAGTAGATCCATCTTAATTAGAAATTTTGATGTTAGACAGTAGATGTCAGATATAATTCTACACAAAGTCATTATCTAATTTTCAAATTATCTAATTTTCAAATTAAAAAAGATGTTCAAAAAAATATTGATTGCAAACAGAGGCGAAATTGCCATGCGCATCCTCCGGACGTGCAAGGAAATGGGCATTAAGACGGTAGCCGTTTATTCCACCGCTGACAAAGACAGTCTTCATGTACGTTTTGCCGACGAAGCCGTTTGCATTGGACCTCCGATGAGTAAAGATTCTTATCTGAAAATCTCGAATATCATCGCTGCAGCCGAAATTACAAATGCAGATGCTATCCACCCGGGTTATGGTTTTCTATCGGAAAATTCTAATTTTTCAAGAATCTGTCAGGAAAACGGAATTAAATTTATCGGCGCTACACCCGAGCAGATCGACCGTATGGGCGACAAAGCCAACGCAAAAGCGACCATGAAAGAAGCCGGCGTGCCCTGCGTTCCGGGGTCTGAAGGCTTGATTGATTCTTATGAAACAGCTGCTAAACTCGCTGCAGAAATGGGTTATCCCGTTATGATCAAAGCTACCGCCGGTGGTGGCGGAAAAGGTATGCGTGCTGTTTGGAAAGCCGAAGACTTGCATGAGCATTGGGACTCTGCCGTACAGGAAGCTACTGCCGCGTTTGGAAACGGCGGTATGTACATGGAAAAACTTATTGTAGAGCCACGGCATATTGAAATTCAGATTGCGGGTGACCAGTACGGTAAAGCGTGCCACCTTTCGGAGAGAGACTGCTCCGTACAAAGACGAAACCAGAAGTTGACAGAAGAGACGCCGTCGCCTTTTATGACGGATGAACTTCGTGAAAAGATGGGCGCTGCGGCTGTGAAAGCTGCCGAATACATCGGTTACGAAGGTGTCGGAACCATTGAGTTTTTGGTAGATAAAGATCGCAATTTCTACTTTATGGAAATGAATACGCGAATTCAGGTAGAGCACCCAATCACGGAGCAGGTTGTTGATTATGACCTTATTCGCGAGCAGATTTTACTTGCGTCCGGCAGCCCGATTTCCGGAAAAAACTACTATCCGAAACTTCATTCCATTGAATGCAGAATCAACGCTGAGGATCCTTATAACGATTTCCGTCCGTCACCGGGTAAAATCACGGGTCTGAACATTCCGGGAGGTCACGGAATTCGTGTAGATACGCATGTTTATTCGGGTTATTCTATTCCGTCAAACTATGATTCAATGATTGCTAAACTTATCACAACGGCTCAGACCCGTGAGGAAGCGATCGCCAAGATGCGTCGCGCGCTCGAAGAATTCTATATTGAAGGAGTTAAGACTACAATCCCGTTTCACCGTCAGCTGATGGAGGATGAAGATTACTTAGCAGGAAATTACACTACGAAGTTCATGGAAGATTTCAAGATGGACAAGCGTTTTGAGAACAACTAAAAGCTTTTCCTTTAAATAGCTAAAAGCACCAGCGTATCTATGCTGGTGTTTTTTTATCTAATTATCAATACGCCGCGTTTGTCACATCCATCAAAAAATCAGTATTTTTGTAAAGATTATTGAGTCTTCAACGATTAAAAAACTGCGCTAAAAAAGGCCGCATTTCAACCAAAATTTTAAAGAATAATGAACGCTACACAAAACTCCTCAAGTTATTATATCGATTTAGAAGACAAACACGGCGCACACAATTATCATCCGCTTCCGGTGGTTCTGGATCGTGGCGAAGGTGTTTTTGTGTGGGATGTTGAAGGTAAAAGATATTATGATTTTCTTTCGGCTTATTCGGCCGTGAACCAAGGGCATTCGCATCCAAAAATTGTAAACGCACTTACAGAACAGGCGCAGACCTTGGCTTTGACATCCAGAGCATTTCACAATTCCAAACTGGGTGAGTACGAAAAGAAGATCACGGCACTTTTCGGCTTCGATAAGGTTCTGCCGATGAATTCGGGTGCGGAAGCGGTGGAAACCGCCGTTAAACTTGCGCGCAAATGGAGCTACGAAGTGAAAGGCATCAGTGAAAACTCAGCAAAAATCATTGTCTGCGAAAACAATTTCCACGGCCGTACCACCACGATTGTTTCGTTTTCGAACGATCCTGATGCCAGCAAAAATTACGGACCTTTTACGCCTGGTTTTGTAAAAATTCCATATAACGACCTAAAGGCGCTGGAAGAAACGTTAAAAAATGATGCGCAGAATATCGCGGCGTTCCTGGTCGAGCCTATTCAGGGCGAAGCGGGAGTTTATGTGCCGGATGAAGGCTATTTGAAGAAAGCTTCGGAACTCTGCAAAAAATACAACGTACTTTTCATCGCCGATGAAGTGCAGACCGGAATTGCGCGCACGGGCAAACTTATCGCGTGCTACCATGAGGATGTTCAGCCTGATATTTTAGTTTTGGGAAAAGCGCTCTCTGGCGGGATGTACCCGGTTTCAGCGGTGTTGGCCAACGACGGAATTATGAACGTGATCCAGCCGGGTCAGCATGGTTCAACCTTTGGCGGAAATCCGTTGGCATGCGCGGTTGCCATGGCAGCGTTGGATGTAGTAGAAGAAGAAAATCTGTCTGAACGTGCTGAAAAATTAGGTCAGCTTTTCCGCGCAGAAATTCAAAAATTAATTGAGAAAACCGATTTGATAAGTGGAGTTCGGGGAAAAGGTTTGCTGAATGCAATTTTGATAAATGACACGCCCGAAAGCAAAACCGCATGGAACCTTTGTCTGAAACTGAAAGAAAACGGTCTGCTGGCGAAACCTACGCACGGAAACATCATCCGTTTGGCACCGCCGTTGGTAATCACTGAGGAGGAGATTTTGGATTGTGTGGAAATCATTTCAAAGACTATATCAGAATTTAACAAAGCTTAAATCTTGACGCCTAACGAAAAAATAAGCGGGTTAATTATCACGTATAACGAAGAAAAAAACATTCAGGAGGTTCTTGAATGTTTTGATTTTTGCGACGAGATCATCGTTGTAGATTCTTTCAGTACGGACAAAACGGTGGAGATTGCGTCAAAAAATCCAAAAGTAAAAGTTATTCAGCATGTTTTTAAAGATTTCACCAAACAGCGCAATCTCGCATTAAATTTAGCGGCAAACGATTGGGTGCTTTTTTTGGATGGTGATGAACGCATCACGCCCCAGCTCCGAACGGAAATCATTGAGGTTATCAATTCGACTACGAAAAAAGATGCGTATTACATGTACAGAACTTTTTTTGTGGGCCGCAAAAAAATCAGTTTTTCCGCCACCCAGAACGACAAGAACTTCAGACTTTTCCGCAAAAGCAAAGCGCATTATGTGGGACACAAAAGAGTGCATGAAACACTTGATGTGCAGGGAAGTACAGGTGTTTTAAAAAACCGGCTTCTGCATTATTCGTTTGAAAATTTTGAACAGTTTAAATCTAAAATGCTCTCTTACGGCTCGCTGAAAGGAGCTGAATTGGCTGAAAAAGGCCGGAAATATTCGGTCCTGACGCATTATGCGAAGGTTGTATTTAAATTCTTTAAAACCTATTTTTTGAAACTGGGTTTTCTGGATGGTTTGGACGGATTGAAAATCAGCTATTTGCAAAGCCTTTACGTCCATGAAACTTTCCAAACATTAAAAAAGCAAAATATCAGTTAGATTGTGGAATTCTAAACTTATTTCCTGATATAAACGGGCTTTAAATCTTTATAAAAGCTGCTAATAAACTTCGTCAATTTTTTATGAGTGTTCGATTGCCGAACGCGGATCGGAATTTTAGTTAAATCCATCTCACGCACTTTCCCGATAATTTGCTCAAAAGAGTAATTTTTCATGAAAGACTCTTTAAGAAAACCATTAATTAAAGAATTCCACTCGTTTTTGTTGCCCCAATAATGTCCCACAATATGGTCTGCGGGTTTTAGTTTGGAGTACGCGTCAAGCCCGAGCGAAAACGCAAACTGCTCTATCAGCCTGCGCGTCACGCCGTCTGCGCACATCGCGTCATTTATAGCTAAGGTAAGTTGAAGACAATCAAAATGATTCTTTGAAATACCGATCAGACCGGCATTCCACATGGTGGCGTTGGTGTCGATTTTAATGCCTGCATAAGTTTTGCCCTGCATCTGCTGCCACATTTTACGTTCGGTTTTTGATTTTAACTTGGCCAGTTTACCTTCTTCGAGATGCATGAAGTTTTGGCCACTTTCCAGTTTAGCGCGCAACTCATCGGCATTTTCATAAAAAAACGTGTCACCATCAAGATAAAGTAGGTCTTCATCCGGATATTTTTCCGCTACATGTTCAAGCGCTTTAATTTTCACCCGCCAAAAGAATTTGTGTTCGCCTTCCCATTCGGTGATTTTTTTACGGTCAATCAGGATAATCTCAATTCTTTCTCCAATAGAATTAAACAACTCCGGATTTTCCGCAATTACCAGGATGCGGTCATCACTCGATTTACGCGCCATCGCGGTGTAAATGGAGAAATAAACCTGCTGGTAATGATCTATTTTATCGCCGAAAACCAGATAAACAATATTCATTGATTCTTTTCTTTAAATTAAAAATGGAGGGTCTGCGCAAATGCCATCCAAAAGTAGTGTAAAAGCGCGGTTATCTAAAATTTGTGCGCCTTATTATTTTCCTTTAAATTGCATCATTAACCACCGCGAAAATCTTAATCTAAGGGAAAATCTCAACAATTATTTTTAATTAAAATTTACACCTTTTAATTTTTAAAAATTTCGTCAATCACCCTTGCATGGATAATTCTCCGCTGATCAGCCTTATCATCCCAATTTATAACGCCGCACACACGTTGGAGCGGTGTCTCAGCAGTGTTGTCGGGCAAACCTACAACAACCTCGAAATTATTGTAGTTGATGATGGTTCGACTGATGAAGGCGCTGTAATTTATGAAGAATTCAGTTCAACTGACGGCAGAATAAAAATTCTCAGACAAACCAATTCTGGAGTTTCAAAAGCCCGGAATAGTGGCGTGGAAAGCGCGACAGGGAGCTACATTTGTTTCGTGGATTCCGATGATTGGGTGGAACCTAATTATTGCGAAAAACTGTTTTCGTTAATTCAAAATGAAGGTGCGGACATTGCGATTGTGGAAGCCGCCTACGAGGACGAAGCCGGAAATGTGGTTTTCCAGAAGCCGGTTGCGGACGAAAGTGTTTTTGACGGGCGAAGAGCGCTGTTGCTTTTACTGGAGGATGAGGTGATCCAAAGTCATCCGTGGGGAAAACTTTACCGCGCAGATTTGGTTCGTGACATTAAATTCCCGGAAGACCTGAAGTGTTTTGAAGATTATTCTACATTGTTCAAAATCTTCAATAAAGCGGTGAAAGTGGCAAAATCTAACGATCAGTTGTACCACTATATTCAGCATTCCGCCAGCCTTTCGCATAATCTTTCGCCGGAGACTGCCTACCAGTTTTATCTCGCGATCATGAAAGTGTACAGTTTTTGGAGATTCACGATGCCGCTGGAAGAAAAAAGTCCGGTTACCAAAAATATTATCCGCAAACTGCTGATGGTTTTGAAAAGAATCCTCAGAAATACCGCCGAGAAAGAGATGCAGACCGAGAAAGAAATCATCCGGAAATCATTCCGCTCGTTTCTTCAGTATCCTATTACGGATATTGGTTTGGAATATTATTTTTATGTTCGGATGTATTATTTTTTCCCGGCGATCTATACAAAGTTGATTTCAAAAAAATGACAGAAAAACCGCTCGTTTCCATCGTCGTTCCGTGCTATAATGCCGCAAAATACCTCGCAGCATGTTTAAATTCGGTGGTTGCGCAGGATTACGAGAACTGGGAATGTATCTTGATAAACGACGGCAGCGCCGATGAAACACTCGAACTGCTCAGTGAGTTTGCAGCTCATAATCCAAAATTAAAAGTTTTCACACAGGAAAACGCGGGTTTGTCTTCCACGCGAAACCGCGGTATCGATCTGGCTAAGGGCGATTTCGTTTACTTTCTGGATTCTGATGATGTACTCAGTGCTGACACGATAAGTTCACTAGTTTTGGCTTTTGATAATAACGATATCGTTTCGGGAATCACCGTCAATTCGACGTTTGCCGATACCCGGATCAACAGAGTTTCGAATTTGCTGCATCCGAATGAAGGAGATGTAACATTTAAAAATGATGATTTCGAAGTTTTAATTCGCACGATGGAAAGCGGACTTTCGCCCGTAGCGCAAAACAGACTGTACCGCAAAGAATTTCTAGATAAGAACAATCTCCGTTTCAGGCCGGGCATTCTGCACGAAGATGAGCTTTGGTTTTTTGAAACGATGATTTTGGCAAAGAATGTAAATTTCGTTAATAAGGAAACCTATTTTTATCGGATTGACAATCAGGAATCTATTACACAGAATGTGTCAGACCGCAATCTTGAATCATATATTAAGGTGATGGAAGAAATTGTTCAAAAGTACACGCAAAATCCGCGTTTTGGGGCCGTCGCCTCATGGTATGCGGTTTATATAAAAAAGATTTTCCTCGATTTTGCCATCCGTGAAGAATCGAAACTCAGTAGCGGAATATTCGAAAAGTTAGAATCAGCTTTGAAAGCGAATTACGTAACCTTAGAAGGAAAACATCTGCTTTCATTCA
>JAEZYN010000052.1 GCA_023419095.1 Bacteroidota bacterium
CCTTTCTGGTCTTTATTTTCGATTTCTGAGGCAAACTGAATGTCGCCATCACGCAAAAGTCTTAACCCTAATTTTGAATCTTCAACCACGGTTTTTCCCTGGTATGTAAGGTTGTAAAAAGGAACGCCGCTCTTCAACTGAAAATTCATTTCAAATTTTCCGTCGGGCGATTTTACAGACTGTGCGTTGAGTGCGAAACTTCCCATCAACAGGAAAAGCGCAGATATTTTTATATTTTTCATACGATAATTTTCGAATCAATAAATTTAGAGAAAATGCGCCTCAAAACAAAGTTTTTCGCGTCCTAAAAAGGTTTTTCAACGCGGTGTTTACGCAAATTCCGCCAGACGGGATTTATCAGTAGATGTGCAGAAATGGTATAGTGAGGTGCAGGAATGGTATATCGGGCTGCAGAAATGATATAATGGCACGCAGAAACGGTATAATGAGAAATTGGGCGGCCTGTGCGTGGATGTGCAACATTTAGATAAAAAAACTGCTGCCCGAAGGCAACAGTTTTAAATAAATGTAAGTGTTAAAGGAAAACTATTGCGGTGTCACCGTATAAGTTCCCAGTTTAATGTTAGCGGTGATTTTGTACATATTGCCGCCACCATTGAATTTGATGTCGCCATTGTCGCCATTTGGTCCCAGATATCCTGAGGTTCCGGCTGAATGCATGTTGCCCCACTCCTGTCCAGACCAGTCTTGCTGTCCGAGGAATTTGAAAGCAGCATCATCTCCAATAGCAATTACGTGCTCATAAACACCGTCACCCACCTGGGTCATCGGAATTGCTGCACCAGCGTTCCAGCCCTGGATAGATCCTACCAAATATACGTTGGTTGGCAATGTAGGTACAGATGAAGGCGTTACTTTGATATCACGTGAGTTTTGGTCAATCGTGATCTTGTACATACCTGAATTTCCTGTAAACTTCATGTTTTCAGATCCGTCAGGCTCCAGGTTTGCAGACCAGGTATTGAAGTACTTGTAACCCTCATTCATTCCCGGCGCGTTAAGGCTGTAGTTAATTGGACTCCAGTCTTGCTGACCTAAGAAACGGAAAGATCCGTTACTTTCCAGATAGGTGTAAATTTCAGATATCTCATTGTTTCTGTTAAGCTTTTGAGCTGCAGAAGCATTCCAGCCTACTGCTGATCCGCCACCTACTATGTAGAAATCTACAAACGCAGGTTGGAAAGGCGTTACTTTGAATGTAACCACCTCAGAAGTTTTCGTAATGGTACCACCTGTAGAAATAGTGCTCGCTGTTACGCGCACGTCCACTTCTGAAGCAACACCAACCGGTAAGTTTAATCCGATAACCGCATTGTTAAGGGCAAAGTTTGTCCATGCCAATTCCTTCAGGTCCGTTACCGTACCCGTAGAAACGAAGTCTGTAGAACCTTTCTTCGCGATCTCTACATTATACGATACGTTCACACCGTAAGCATAATCTGTCCAGGTTACTACAGTTGCGGTTGCAAGCGGGCTTGCAGCGTCAAGTACAACAGATTCACCTGCGGTAGGTTTAGTAATAACAGGAACAGCCGACGGGTAAGGCGTCACAGAAAATGCAATCGCATTAGAAACTGCGGATCCGGTTTCAACGCGGATATAAACCGTTTGAAGTGAGTATGGCTTTACGCCCACCTGCAGCATTGCTGTATTCAGCTCACCAATCGTTGTGCGAAGCGTAGTTTTATCTGAAGTTCCTAAAACTGACTTCTTAGCAAAATCTTCCGTAGCGGAAACCACTACCGAATACGTAGATGCACCGGTTGAAGGTTCCCACGTAAGGATATATGGGTTGTTATCCATCGACGGATAAAGAACAGACACTCCGGGAACAGTATTGTGCAGCGTGAAAGACGCTTCCGGAGAAGCCCAGTCTCTGTCAGCATCATTTCTGCAGGCCGTGAGAAGTATTAATGGCAGACAAAGCACCATCAGGGTTTTAAATATATTTTTCATAAGATCTGATTAAATTTATTAGCCTGCCCTTATTTCACCGGAATCAGTGTATAAGCGCCTGTAGCATCATTAAAATAAATGTCATAAGTCCATTCTGCCGCAAGCGGAATATTCGCACCACCCGGTGATGCTGTACCGAAGAATTCGGCATTTGTTCCCCAGCTCGTATCCCAGGCATTGTTTGCTCTGAATTTGAATTCACCAGCGTTCAATGTAACATTGAAAGCCGTCCAAACATGTGGGTCAAATGTAGACTGCGTAAGCTGTGTATCTGTATCCCAGTTTCCGTTCACGGTTCCGATGATTGAGATATTGCTGTACGTTGTAGCAGGAACTGTAGCCGGAACGAATGTATACGTAAGGTCAGCAGTGTCTACGGTAAGCGTATAGTATCCGTCAGCAGCTACCGGAATGTTGCCCGAGCCACCGTCTGAGCTAAGAAGCCCTGGTGCAGCACCCAAACCGAACTGATCATCCCATGAGCCTTTCACTTTAATCATCTTGAAACCACCTGCTTTGAAATAGCCAGTAAATGTGTATTTACCTGCTTCCGTACTTTTCAGCAGCGGGAAAAGATTATTGTTTGTAGCTAAATTGTCCCAACCACCGGCGGTTGCATCACCCACGAGGTATAGGTCAACAAAATCATAGATCGGTGCTGATGCATACGGCGTAACCATCAGGCTGGTGACATTAGAACTCTGTACAAAATCGTCGGTTCCGATGAAAGAAACCACGCGGAAGTACATCTTCTGTGCTACATCCGGCACAAAACCAATCTTTTTAGCGGCTGAGTTCAGGTCTGCAGCGGTAAAAGAAGCATAATTCTGAGAACGCGTTGTGGAAGTAAGTTCCAGTGCATCATCAAATTTATCATTAGAACTGATCTCTACACGGTATTTCGTTTCAACCGGCACATCAAACGTTGCTCTGCTCCAGGTAACGGTAAGCGCGGGATTTGATGGAAAATTTGCATCAAGGAAAAGTGTTTCCGCCGAGAGATCGATCAGTATCGGCGACGACTCCGGATTGATCGTAATAATCTCGCGATCCTGGCATGAGGAAAGCCCCAGCAACATCGCAAACATCACGAATAAGTGATTAAAAATATTATTTTTCATTGTCTCTTAAAATATTAGATTAATATCCAGGGTTTTGTGTAAGATTCGGGTTCACTACCAAATCGTTGGTTGGAATTGGGAATAGGTTTCTGTATTCCGGCACTGAAGTTCCGTTCTTTACGTTTCCTTTCCATGGCCACAGGTAAGATGAAGAAGTGAATTTACCGAAACGGATAAGGTCTGTACGGCGCGTCATTTCCCAAGACAGCTCGCGCGATCTTTCATCAAGAATAAAGTCCAGATTCAGAACCGAAACTGTAGAGGCTCCCGCACGGGCACGCAAAGCATTTACATAACCTAAAGCTGTAGCAGCGCTACCGCCACCACCACGCAGGTTGGCTTCAGCATACATAAGATACACATCTGCTAGACGGTACATCGGAAGGTCAGTTTCTACCCAGTTTTCATGGCTTCCGGCCGACCCGTCACTTTTCAGGTTTTTGTATTTGATGAATGCATAGCCGTCATTGAAGTTTCCTAAATCTTCTATTTCCAATGTCTGCCCGGCAGTATAGAAACGGCCACGCTTATCATTTGGTTCGAATTTCTGAACGAAGGCTTTTGTAGTTCTGAGACCGCCCCAGCCACCATTCACACCGAAATCTTTCGGATCCATAGATCCACCGATCGCTGCATGTACCAGGTACGTCGTTCCACCGTTGGTCTGTGTTCTCTGGCCGTCATAAACCACTGAAAAAATATTCTCAGGATTTGCAACGTGGTTGTCTGCAAGGAAAAGACTCTCGTAGCTGATGTCTTTAGCAATCGTATTGTTCGGATTCGTTGGGTCCGGAACCTGAATCACTTTGTTTTTCAGAGAATAACCGGCGTTGATCACTTTATCACAATAAGCGATTACGTCTGCGTTTCTTTCTGTTCCTGTGTAAACTTTAGCATTAAGATAAAGTCTGGCCATCAAAGTCCAGGCTGCAGCTTTGTCCAGTCTGCCATATTCATTGGTTCTTGGTGCTTTCAGCTCAGCTTCTGCTTCCTTGAGTTGATTTTCAACATAAGCAAAAACTTCAGGTCTTGAGATTTGCTTTGGAACGGTACCAAATGTAGTTTCGTCTACGAAAGGAACATTTCCGAACATATCAAGCAGGTGATAATAGGCCTGTGCACGGAGGAATTTGGCTTCCGCACGCATTGCCTTGGCCTCATTCAGGTTTTCGCCGGTGATTCCGTTTTGGCTAAGCTTTTCATCTGTGGTATTTTTAATGAATTCATTGCAATACGCGATCTCTGTGTAAAGACGGAAATACATTGCGTTGCTGAATTCATTTGCAGGCGTCCAGATCATTTTGTGGAATTCGTGCAGTGAGCCGTCATTCCAGCCAATCACCGCTTCATCTGTTGTAATAACCTGCATCGTGTAAAGCAAACGTGTGTAGATTGAGAATCCACCGTCGATACCCGCGATGTCACCATTTCCGTCACCGCTGTCCTGTCCGCCAAGGGCAAGACCGCCGTAAAGTTTTGCGAGAAGACTTTTATAATTCGAAAAGTCCTTATATAATAGCGCACCGGTAACCTCCGTTACGGGTTCCTGCCGCAGATCATCCACACAGGAAGATACGGTAAGCGTAAGTCCCAGAAGTGCAGCTGCAATAGTATTTCTTGTTATTCTGAAATTTTTCATTTTCGTAAAATATTAAAATTGAAAGTTTAAACCTAATGAATACACTTTAGGTCTTTGGTAGAAACCATTATCGATATTGCCAAAGATTTCTGGATCTACACCGGTGTAATCTGTAATTACAAATACGTTCTGCGCCATACCGTACACGCGAAGGTTGCTCTTGTCTCCCAAGACACTACCGAAATTGTAGCCTAATGAGATATTATCCATTCTGAGGAAAGATGCGTCTTCGATGAAGATATCACTCCAGTACTGAACGTTTTTGAAGCCATAAGATGCTGCTACGCTGGAGATATTCTGTAAATAATCATTGGTAGCGATGCTCTGAACGTTCGACTGTGATGCGAAGTTGTTGTAAACATAGTTTCCAACTACCGCACGAAGTGAAGTGGAGAAATCCCAGTTTTTGTAATTTACTTTCGTAGAAAAACCGAAGGTAGCATCCGGTGTGGTAGACTGGTACAGGTATTTGTCATCCTGCGTGATAGCACCGTCACCGTTTCTGTCAACATAAACGCCTTCCAAAGGCTTACCAGCGTTATCATAAACCTGCTGATATACGAGGAAACCGAAAGGGGTGCTGCCCTCCTGATGAGCCTGAACAGTATTACCGATACCGCCGGATATACCTCCCGTTGGAATGAAATAGCCTTCTGCAACATCTGCAAGGTCAGTAATCACCGGGTTGTAAACCGCTGCATTAAGACTGAAGTCCCATTTTACGTTTTCAGTTTTTACAGGCACGACATTGATTAGGAATTCCAGACCGTCAGTCTCCATCTCACCAATGTTTCTGATGTTTTCATTGCTGAATTCACCAGCCGGCACAGAAACTTTACCCTGAAGGTTTGTAGTGAATTTTTTGAACCAGTCGAATGAACCGGTGATACGGTCATCCGCAAATCCAAAATCAAGACCTGCATTCACCGTCGCCGTTGTTTCCCACGTCAGCTTGTCGTTGTACTGAGTCGGGCGGTACATATAATAGTAGGTTTCCCCAAAACCGTACTGCGCACCAGGGTTTGAAATACTGTAAGAAGGGAAAGAGTTATAGTAACGTCCTACTTCCTGCTGACCTGTCTGGCCATATCCTACACGTAATTTCAAGTCTGAGAATACCGCAGAATCTGCAAGGAAATCTTCATTGATAATCTTCCATGCACCTGAAGCCGCATAGAATGTTCCCCAGTTATTCTTGGTATCAATGCCGTTGTAGAATCTTGATGAACCGTCTCTTCTTACCGAGCCGTTTAGGATATACTTATCAGCGATAGTAAAGATTCCACGTCCGTAGAAACTAATCAAAACTAAGTTTTCATTTACATCATTTGGTTTGTCAGTCGCGTTTTGCGTTGGGTCACCAAAATAAGTCAGTACACCCGGAACCTGGTTGTTGAACTTCTGGTAAGAGTAACCCGCCACTAAGTCCATTTTGGTATTTATCGCATCTACAGTTTTCACGTAGTTGAAATATGTTTCGAGAAGTTTGTTGGTCTTCTCCTGCGTATAGTCTCTGCGCGAACCCAAATTAAAATAGGTTGCACGGTAGTTCGGATATTCGGTTACTGCACCTGTACCTTTCTGATAATCATAACCTGCGTTCACATTGAAATGGAGATCAGGTAAAAAGTGGAACTTATAATCCAACTGCAAGCTTGCAATACCACGCTGAACTGATGAAACATCGCGGCGCGCGTCGAGCGAAGCTACAGGGTTTGCCGTACCGTTTACGTTAAGTCCTCCCGTGGGCAGGAACCATTCCCAATAATTACCTACGCTGTTTCCACGCGGTGAAGAATCATAAACTGGCTGAGTAGGATCCATCAGTTGTGCAGCACCGATTACGCCTGCATTGAAGCGGTTTTCTGTCAATGAACCTTTTAGGTTGGCATTGATTGACAGGTGTCTGTCGAATAATTTCGGTGTTAAATTTAAACCAATAGACGTTCTGCGGAATTCATTGGTGCGAACGATACCGTTTTGCTCGTTGTAACCTAATGAAAGACGGTAAGGCAAACCTTTGATACCACCTGAAAGCGCAAGATTGTTGTCTGTTCCCCAAGCTGTCTGATAAATCTCATCCTGCCAGTTTGTGTCCGCATTACCTAAAAGACCGAGATACTTTGGCTGAGTTGCATTTGCCTGCACGTAATTTCGGAATTCGTCGGCGCTCAACACCTTTTGGTCACCCATTCTGGTTGAAGCACTGGCCATCGTAGAAAAATCTACTTTGAATCTGCCGGCTGTACCTTTTTTGGTGGTAATCAATATTACACCATTTGAAGCACGGTTACCGTAGATTGCCGCTGAAGAGGCATCTTTAAGGATACTGAATGATTCAATGTCATTCGGATTGATCAGTGCAAGCGCATTAGCCGCTCCTGAAACACCGGAATAGTCCATCGGGATACCATCTATTACGATGAGCGGATCATTTGTTGCCGTAAGTGAAGCTCCACCACGAATTCTGATCGTAGAACCGGCGCCTGGGTTACCTCCGTTTCCGGTAATCGTAACACCGGCAGCTTTACCCTGGATTAGCTGGTCTGCAGACGTAGATCCCACGTTGAAATCTTCTGTCGTAAGCGAAGTGATAGAACCGGTGAGGTCTTCCTTCTTTTGCGAACCGTAGCCAATCAGTACAACCTGCTCAATTTCTGCTGTCCGTAGCGTGTCCGTTGTTTGTGCCTGTAGAATTGAGCCTGCCAATAGAAATGCCGGCGCAATTTTCAAAACTTTCGTATAGTTTCTCACAAAAATAATATTTAAGGATTAATATTCAAGATATCCGTTCTTCATGGTTAGAAGACTTGCAATTTACTTAAAATTATAAATATTACTAAAAATTTATAATTTATGTTAATAATTAGTGATTATTATCATATATTGTATGCACTGCATTTTTTATTTCGCTGATTATCAATATTTTCAAAAACAGGAATGCCTCTTATACCCATACCGATTTTAAGATAAAGTTAAACATTTGTTTAGCTTTAATATACCCGAAATTAAGTTCCAAGGACTTTTTCGCACCTCCTTTTACTTGAAATGAGCCCAAAACAGAACGGTTAAAATCTTATCTTTGCCGAAAATTGAGAATAGCATAATGCGAGACAGAAAATTGATTACTGCGGCACTGCCCTACGCCAACGGGCCGGTACACATCGGGCATTTGGCCGGTGTTTATATTCCGGCGGATGTATATGCAAGATTTCAGCGCAGACTGGGCAAAGATGTCGCTTTCCTCTGCGGATCTGATGAACACGGAATCCCCATTACCATCCGCGCGAAAAAAGAAGGCGTTACCCCGCAGGATATCGTGGATAAATACCATGAAATCATTAAAAAATCTTTTACCGATCTTGGGATCTCCTTTGATGAATACTCCCGCACGACCTCGAAAAAGCATTATGAAGTCAGCCAGGATTTTTTCAAGACACTATACAATAAGGATAAGTTCATTGAAGAAGTTTCTGAACAGTATTTCGATGAGCAGGCCAACGAATTTCTCGCTGACAGATATATTGTAGGTACCTGCCCGAATTGCAGTAACGAAAATGCATACGGTGATCAATGCGAAAAATGCGGCTCTACACTTTCGCCATCAGAATTGATCAACCCTAAATCGATGCTGAGCGGAAATATTCCCGTGCTGAAAGAAACGAAGAACTGGTATTTGCCACTGAACGAATATGAAACATTCTTAAATGAATGGATCATCGAAGGTCACAAAAACGACTGGAAACCGAATGTTTACGGACAGGTAAAATCGTGGCTGAATGACGGTTTGAAACCTCGCGCCATGACCAGAGACCTCAATTGGGGTGTTCCCGTTCCTTTGCCGAATGCCGAAGGAAAGGTACTTTATGTTTGGTTTGATGCGCCTATCGGCTATATCTCGTTCACGCAGGAATGGGCTGAAAAGAACGGAAAAGACTGGAAAGATTACTGGCAGAGCGAGAATTCAGACCTTGTACACTTCATTGGAAAAGACAACATCGTTTTCCACTGCATTATTTTTCCGGCGATGATGAAAGCGCACGGCGATTACAACATGCCTGCGAATGTGCCCGCTTTCGAGTTTTTAAATCTTGAGAACGATAAAATTTCAACTTCCAGAAACTGGGCAGTCTGGGCGCACGAATATGTGGAAGAATTCCCGGGACAGCAGGATGTTCTGCGTTACGCGTTACTTTCTTCCGCACCGGAAACCAAGGACAATAATTTCACCTGGAAAGATTTCCAGACCAAAAATAACTCAGAACTCGTCGGAATCTTCGGAAACTTTATCAACAGAGTTGCCGTATTGATTCACAAATATTATAACGGAGTTGTTCCTGAAGGCAATGTAAATGCTCCGGAACTCGCAGAAATTACAAAGGCCGCGACTGAAGTTGAAAACTTCCTGGAAAATTATGAATTCAGAAACGCGCTTTCTGCGATGATGAATCTGGCAAGATTCGGGAACCAGTATCTTCAGACTGAAGAACCCTGGAAAACCATCAAAGACAATCCTGAAAAAGCAGCAAACTCTCTTTTTGTAGCCGCACAAATTGCGGTTGGTTTAGCGCAGATTTCAGAACCGTTTATGCCTTTCAGTTCAGAAAAATTACTGAAAATGTTTAATGTTTCCCAACTCAACTGGAAAGAAATCGCTGACGAGAAAATCCTTATTAAAACCGGTCACCAGATCAATCCGGCGGAATTACTGTTTTCGAAGATTGAAGATGAAACCATTGAATTCCAGATTCAGAAACTGGAAAACACGAAACAATCCAACAAAAAAACCAATCCAAAAGCCAATCCCATGAAAGACGAAATTCAGTTTGATGATTTCACCAAAATAGATTTAAGAACAGCGACGATCCTTACCGCTGAAAAAGTGGAAAAAGCAGATAAATTGCTAAAATTCACCGTAGATACAGGCGTTGACGTACGAACAGTAGTTTCCGGAATCGCTGAAAGCTTCACGCCGGAAGAATGCATCGGAAAACAGGTGATGATTTTACTGAATCTTGCACCGAGAAAAATCCGCGGTATCGAATCCCAGGGAATGTTGCTGCTGACGACAAAACCAGACGGAAAACTGTCTTTCGTAACTCCCGATGAAAAAGTAGAAAACGGAGTGGAAATCGGATAGATTTTCCATTAATAATACTTCAAGACGCACAAACCGTGCGTCCTTTTTTTTTTATTGAAATCAAATGTTGTCGCAACTTCTTGGCATTTAATGATTCTTCTCATCCTAATCCATGACCACCTTCAATCTAAACGGGCATAAAAAATTGTAATTTTGCCTTTTAATAAAGCGTATGAAAAAAATAAATGCACTGATACTCGGTTTATTTGCACTTTTGGTTACTGCAGCGTGCGGCACACGGGAGGATGAACTGTCAAACGAGCAGTTTGTGGGAACCTGGAACTGGGCTTCAACCACCGGCGGAATCGGAAACATTAACGATACTCCCGAAAACACCGGTGTTCAACGCACGATCACTTTAACAGATAACTATACTTATACCGTGAAAGAAAATGATGCAACCGTGAGCGACGGCAGCTACAGCATCATCAAAGAAGTGACGCCCACGGAACATGCTGAAAAACTCTTTATCGATTTTTCAAATTATCCTGACGTTTTTGTAGACGGCATAGATGCATCAAACCTTTATCTTGGCGACCACACGGCCGACGGATATTCTTATCATTATAAAAAATAAAAATGGCGCTTTATTTAAGCGCCATTTTTTATGATCCGAAATGCTTTTTCACTTCCTCCAAAACCTGTTCTTCGCTCATTTGCTGCGAAGTACCGAGTGTAACTTTGGTGTTCTTAAACTGTGGCGTTTCAAGTAGATAAGATTTGAATTCTTCCTGAATGGTACCGGTTCCCGTAAGAAACAGCTCTTCGGTATTCGTCAGTTTTTCAAGGATATTCTTAAAAAACTTGTGTCGGTTTGTAATTTCGGCGTTGTTGCCTGTATTTTCGTTTGAATTTCCCTGTTGGATAACCGCTGTAACCGAATCTACAAGATGGAAATCTGAAACTTCACGTCCGTCATGGTTGATTGCGATAAATGCCTGAGTCTGGTCGAGCCATACGCCCGCTGATTTCTTGTTCTGCATAACTGTTTATTTTTAGTACAGACAGTTACAAGATTGGTGCAAAGCAGCCGTTAATGGATGTTAAACTTACTTACCAAGCACGAAAACTGCGGGAATTTTATGCAGTTCGGGTTTATTTTTCTGCCAGTCTTTTATGGTTTTTGTCCTGATAAATTCGTCCTTTGGATCATTGATATTTGCAGCAATGCAAAGTTTTGACTGTGGCGAAAGGAATTTGCATAGATCTTCAAAAAGTTGGTTATTCCGGTAAGGAGTTTCCATGAAAATCTGCGAATAACCGGTCTTTTGCACCTGAGATTCAAGCCATTGTATTTTTGATTTTTTCTCGGATTTATCGATCGGCAAATAACCATGGAACGTAAATTCCTGCCCATTGAAACCACTTCCAATTAATGCTAGGATTATCGAAGAAGGTCCGTTCACCGGTACCACTTTCACCGAATTTTCATGGCACCATTTCACCATCAGGTTTCCCGGATCGGCAATACAGGGCAAACCCGCTTCAGAAAGTAATCCGAAATCCTGACCGTTTTTCATCAGTGTCTGCGCTTCCTTTAAATCTGAATTTTCCGAATATTTGTCGAGTAAGAACAACTTCAAATCTGCCTGCTTCTTTTCCGGTGCAAAAAACTTGATAATTTTGCGCGCGGTCTTTTCGTTTTCAACAAAGAAATAGTCCGTTTTTAAGATGTATTCTTTGATAACTGGCGCAAAAAAATCTTGCGGCGAGTTTTCGGAAAGGTAAGCTGGAATTAAAAATAACATGGCAGGATCTTTTAAGAATTTGAAGTAAGTTTAATTTTAATATTTTCCGAAGCCTCGTCGAGCAATTTGTAAACCCGTTCGAAACCATCCATCTCACTCCAATATGGATCAAAAACCTCATAATTGTTGTCCGGAATCATCGCTTCTTCCAAAAACAGCGATACTTTCTCACGTTGAATGTCATCTTTGGCCAGGGAAATTACATCTTCCATCACACTCAGATCCATGCAGTAAATCTTATCGAAATCTTCAAAATCCTTTGTGGTAATTGGTCGCGAACGTTGTTTAGAAATATCCACGCTGTGATTTTTCGCTGTCGCCACTGCGCGTTTATCCGGATTTTCACCTTCGTGAAGTGAAATGGTTCCGGCTGAATCGATAATGAAATCCTGCGGCAGTTTTGACTTTAGAATTCCTTCCGCAAGCGGGCTCCTGCATATATTCCCCAAACATACCACGAGTATTTTCATTTGATGTATTTAAAATTTAAAGTTCGACCCAATTTAAAATAAAAAGAAGGAATCAACAAAATTCCTTCTTTTACTTTATATATTTTGCAGCGTTTTACTGCTTGATTTTTTCTGAAAGTTCCTTGACGTACTTTTTCACTTCCTTATCAATCTTCGACACATCTTTTATCGTATCGCAGGCATACATCACAGTAGAATGGTCCTTTCCGCCCATTTCTTCACCGATTTTTGTAAACGTAGCGTTCGTAAGTTCCTTTGCAAAATACATCGCAAGTTGTCTCGGCAGTGCAATTTCGCGCTTTCTGGTTTTCGATAAAAGCTGCTCGCGCTGAATCCCGAAATATTCGCAGACAACTTCCTGAATATAAGGAATGTTGATGACCTTTTTCTGGTTCGCAGCGATCTTGTTAATGGTTTCCTTTAATAATTCAAGGCTAAGTTCAGATTTATATACCGTGGAATAAGCGATCACGGAATTGATAACACCGATCAGTTCACGAACATTAGTTTTCACTTCGGATGCAAGGAAATCGAGCATATCTTCGGTAAGTACTATTCCGTCGCGACTCAGTTTATCTACGATAATCTTACGTCTGGTATCGAAATCCGGTGATTTGATCTCCGCAGAAAGCCCCCATTTGAAACGGGAAACAATTCGGTCCTGAATATCAAGGATATCTACCGGCGCTTTATCTGAGGTAAGGATAATCTGCTTGCCGTTCTGATGCAGATAATCGAAAATATGGAAGAAGCTGTCCTGCGTAGATTTTTTACCGGACAGGAACTGAATATCATCGATGATCAGCACATCTACCATTTGGTAAAAGTTCGCAAACTCAGTCTGTTTATGAGACTTGGCCGCGGTTACAAACTGCTGGATGAATTTTTCTGATGACAGGTAAAGCACCACTTTATCCGGAAATGAGTTTTTCACTTCGAGACCTACCGCGTGGCCCAGATGCGTTTTCCCCACGCCATATCCACCATACAAAAACAGCGGATTGAAGGCCGTAGCACCGGGTCTTTTTGCAATAGACTTCGCCACCGTTGAGGCAAACTTATTACTCTCACCTTCCACATAGTTATCAAATGAAAAATCTGCTTTAAGATTAGAATCTATATTCATTTTCTTCGCTCCCTGGTCCGCGAACGGATTGATGAGATTTGAAGAAAACGCGGCTGGGGCTGTGGGCTGTAATTTCGGTGTCGGAATACTTTTACCTTTCACATTCACCGTGATTGGCGCTTCCTGACCGGCAGGCTTATTTTCCATCACCGAATACCATAGCTTGACCCCTTTACCGATATTTTTGCGCAAAGCGGCAGATAACAAAGTAAGATAGTTATCTTCTATATATTCTTTATAAAAATCACTTGGGACAAGCAACGTAAGATTGTTGCTGATGAGAGACACCGGGCGTACATTATCAAAGAGTAAATCGAACGAATTTTCAAGTTTTTTAAGATCCGTATTGTCCTCTGCAGCACTGAGGTTATCCCTCATAAACTGCAGACATCGTTCCCAAATAAGTGGTAAATTTTCGTTCATATTTTTCTCCAGTTTTCAGGCTGGCGGTGTTTGGTTTTTATGGGAAGACAAATATCTCATATTTAAACCTCAAAAAAAAATTATTGCACTATTGGTTATTAAAAAATATATTTGTATGCTTCATTTAACAGTGCAACATGATTCACACAACACATTCAATACGAGTACGTTACAGCGAAACAGACCCTATGAAATACGTCTATTACGGCAACTATGCTGAGTATCTTGAAGTGGCCCGTGTGGAGCTCTTCCGCGAGCTCGGAATGTCTTATGACGAGATTGAAAATCAGGGAATTTGGTTACCTTGTATCAGAGTTCAGCATTAAGTATCTGAAGCCTGCGCGCTATGACGAACTGCTCCAAATACACACCTACATCAAAAAGATTCCGGGCGCACGGATCGAGTTCGAATATGAAATTTATAACAGTTCTGATTTAAAAATCACCGAAGCCAAAACAACGCTCTTCTTCCTGTCATCGGACACGGGAAAAATCATTAAATGTCCGCCATTTATAATGGACCTTATTACCCAAAAATGGATAGACTAAATCTATAATGTGCTGCCCGGCTGAAGCTCGTAAGGTGCTCTACCTTGCTCGAATATTCGCGTCAGTTCACTTCCTTCCACGGAAATTTTGTTGCCTTTTCTCCGAATCCAGTTTCCCTCCCTTAAACCAACAACCTTGGCTTCATTCTGAGTCAAAAACTCTTTAATCCTCGTTTCTCGTGTCTCGCCGTTGTGTTTCAGATCCGGGTTTGGGTCCAGATAATGCGGATTGATGTTAAAAGGAACCAATCCCATACAATCAAAACTCGGCGGATAAACAATCGGCATATCGTTCGTCGTTTTCATATTCAAACCGCCAATATTTGAGCCTGCGCTGCAGCCTAAATATGGTTTTCCGGCTTCAATATTCATCCTCAGCAAATCCATCAGCTTCAGTTCGTGCAACATTTTAACCAACAGAAAAGTATTTCCACCACCCGTAAAATAGCCTTGAGCGGAATCGAGTGCTTCGACCATACCTTCAAAAGTATGAAGTCCTTTCACGCGGATGCCAAGTTTTCCAAAAAATTCCGCGACTTTTTGGGTATAATCGTCATGTGAAATTCCGCCCGGTCTTGCGAACGGTATAAATATGATTTCATCGCATCCTGCAAACAATGATTCTATTTCATTTTCCAGATATTCCAGATAATTCCCGCCAAACAGCGTGGATGTAGAAGCTAAAACAATATTCATCCCGCAAATCTATTACTTTATTTAATATTTAACCTCTAAAACACGCAATTACACATATCACAATTATTTAGATGATTTTTGTCAAGTTTATGTTAATAATGAAATATTTAACGAACTCAGATATCATTAATGCTTAAATTTGCATCGGAAATAACACTCATAAAATATGTAATGATGAACCTAACTGTAGTTGGATTATTCGAAAGCCAGGAAAAGGCAAAAAATCTATCCGAATCTTTGGAAAGAACCGGAATCAGAAATGAAGATTACATTATTTACAAGACAAACCCCGCCAGCACACACAACCAAAAACAGGCATTTTGGCGTAAAGTGCTCGGAATCGGTGAGCAGCAGCCCGCTGTGCGGCAGGATAAATTAATTACCAGTGTTGAAGTCCGCAGTGATCAGGAACTGTCGAGTGTGAAAAAATCGTTTGCGCAAAATGGTGCGGTAAATATCTATGAATTTAAAGATATGACGATCGGTGAAGCGAAAGACCTGAACTACATCAAAAAAATCGTCGAACTGCGTGCAAAATCTCACATCTATGCATTGCCTGCCATTTCCCTTCCTTCAACGCAGATGAGCCAAGGAATGAACGCTGAAATAAAAGCCTAAAAATCAAGTTTCTTTTTTCATAATCAAGGAAGTCCGTGCAGTTTGTTGTGCGGATTTTTTGTGCGCTCATTGTTCTAGAAGCCAATTAACCTTAACTTTACGGTACCCAATTTCTTTATTATGAATTCCAGAATTGCGCTTTCCTTTTTTTTAATGTTTCTAATGGCATTCGGAGCTGCTCAGCAGAAAACCTATTGCAACCCGATCAACATCGATTACGGCTACACACCTTTTGACGTATTTTCAAAACAGGGCAAACACCGCGCTACCGCGGATCCTGTGATTGTAAATTTTAAGAAAAAACTCTATCTGTTTTCCACTAATCAGGAAGGTTACTGGCACAGCGATAATATGCTCGACTGGAAATTTGTTTCACGTAAATTTCTGCGTGATGATAAATACATCCACGACCTGAATGCGCCTGCCGCCTGGGCAATGAAGGACACGCTGTACGTTTACGGCTCAACCTGGGAATCTGATTTCCCAATTTGGAAATCAACCGATCCGGTCAATAACAAATGGGAAATTGCGGTAGATACGCTGAAAGTGGGCGCCTGGGACCCTGCTTTTCATTACGATGAAGATACGAACAGGCTGTTTC
The DNA here is from genome assembly GCA_023419095.1 of Bacteroidota bacterium. Classification (GTDB taxonomy): domain Bacteria; phylum Bacteroidota; class Bacteroidia; order Flavobacteriales; family Weeksellaceae; genus Kaistella. The sequence continues at coordinate 16,108 of JAEZYN010000052.1, forward strand.
TATATTGGGGTTCGAGTAATGAATGGCCGTTGCTGGGCACAGAAGTGAGAATGAAAACACTACAGTCTGAAGGTTACGTAAAACCGATTATCAAACTGAAACCTGAAGATCACGGCTGGGAAAGATTCGGCGAATACAATGACAATGTATTTCTGCAGCCTTTTGTGGAAGGCGCGTGGGTGACCAAACACAACGGCAAATATTATATGCAGTATGGCGCGCCCGCCACCGAATTCAGCGGATATGCGGACGGCGTGTATGTTTCGAAAAACCCGCTTGAAGGCTACGAATATCAGCAGCACAATCCGTTTTCTTACAAACCCTGCGGTTTTGCGCGCGGCGCGGGTCATGGCGCAACCTTTCAGGATAATTTCGGGAATTACTGGCATGTTTCTACCATTTTTATTTCGACAAAAAACAACTTTGAACGCAGGCTCGGTATCTGGCCAGCGGGTTTTGATAAAGATGACGTGATGTACGCAAACACCGCCTACGGAGATTACCCCACCCTGCTTCCTCAGTTTGCGCAGGGCAAAGATTTTACGAAAGGTCTATTTGCAGGCTGGATGTTACTGAACTACAATAAACCCGTTCAAGTTTCCTCAACACTTGGCGGATATTTACCCAATTATGCCGTGGATGAAGACATCAAAACGTACTGGTCTGCCAGATCCGCAGGTGCAAATGAATGGTTCCAAACCGATCTGGGTGAAATCTCAACCATCAATGCAATCCAAATCAATTACGCGGATCAGGATGCAGAATTTAAAGGTAAAACACTTGGGAAAATGCACCAGTACCGGATCTTAAGTTCGGATGACAGTAAGAAATGGAAAGTTTTAATCGATAAAAGTAAAAATACCACCGACGTTCCGCACGATTATATTGAACTTGAAAAACCTGCAAAAGCGCGCTATTTAAAAATGGAAAACCTTAAAATGCCGACCGGCAAATTTGCGTTGAGCGGCTTCCGCGTCTTCGGCAAAGGTGCGGGCGAGAAACCCGGTAAAGTTCAAAACTTTGTTCCGCTGCGTGCAGACCCTAAAAAATATGGCGAACGCCGCAGCATCTGGATGAAATGGCAGCAAAACCAAGATGCTGACGGATACGTAATTTACTTCGGAAAAACACCCGACAAACTCTACGGTAGCATTATGGTTTACGGCAAAAACGAATATTTCTTCACCGGCGCAGACCGCACAGATGCTTACTATTTCCAAATCGAAGCATTTAACAATAATGGAATCTCGGAGCGTTCAGAAATTTTTAAATCTGAATAACCTATCACAAATAAGCGGGCAGTAAATTCAGAAACAGCCCGCTTTATTTTAATATTTGCCTTTCCACTTTTTGACCAACTCGTCGCGAATCTTATTTTCTGTTGAATTATTACCCGGCGAGTAAAAAGAAGTTCCGGAAATTTCATCCGGCAAAAACTCCAGATTCACGAAATTGCCTTCATGCGAATGCGCGTATGCGTAATCTTTTCCATAATCCAAATCCTTCATGAGCTTCGTCGGCGCATTGCGTAAATGTAACGGTACGGGCAGATTCCCGGTTTTTTTCACCAGAGCCAAAGCTTCATTTATTGCCGTGTAGGTGGAATTTGACTTCGGTGAAACCGCTAAATAAACCGCGGTCTGGCTCAGGATAATTCGCGCTTCCGGATTGCCAATCACGTTTACAGCCTGAAAACAGCTGTTTGCCACGGCAAGTGCATTCGGATTTGCAAGGCCAATGTCTTCTGATGCCAAAATTAACATTCGCCGCGCGATAAATTTAATGTCTTCACCACCCGCCAGCATGCGCGCCAGCCAATAAACCGCCGCATTAGGATCTGAGCCGCGCATTGATTTGATGAACGCCGAAATAATGTCATAATGCTGCTCGCCGTTCTTGTCGTATAGCGCCATATTCTCCTGCAAAACCTCGAGAACCATAGCATTTGTAATGTCTTTTTTGTTCGAATTCTTAAAATTATTAAGTACATTTTCCACCGCATTGATCAGCTTTCGGGCATCGCCGCCGGAATATTGTATAAACGCTTCCTTTTCTACGATCTTAAAATCGGAACCGTGATTTGAATTGTAATTTTTACAGGCGAGCTCAGCGAGTTCTTCCAGTTTTTCAAAACTTAAAGCCTTTAAAACATAGACCTGCGAACGCGATAAAAGTGCCGAAACTACTTCGAAACTAGGATTCTCGGTTGTAGCACCTATCAATACGATCCAACCTTTTTCCACTGCGTGTAGCAGCGAATCCTGCTGGGATTTATTAAACCGGTGAATTTCATCGATGAATAAAATGGGCGACTTACCGGAAAACAGATTCTGCTGTTTTGCCGTATCTATCACTTCGCGCACATCTTTCACACCGCTTGATACTGCAGAAAGTTTGAAAAATTTCCGTCCGCTCTGTTCCGAAATGATCTCTGCCAATGTTGTTTTTCCGGTGCCGGGCGGACCCCAGAAAATGAGCGATGTCAGCGTATCATTATCGAGCATTTTACGTACGGTGCCGTTTTTTCCGGTAAGATGCTCCTGCCCGAGAACCTCATCTAAAGTTTTCGGCCGCATCTGTTCGGCAAGCGGAATATTTGAAATCAAAATAAATTATGGAATTTAAACTTAAAGCAGTCTGCGGAAGTTTCAGCGCAAACAGCTAACAAAATTAAACTATTTAAGTACTTTTGCAAGGCAATGCTGAACAAATTTGTTACATTTCCGCTGGTTTTACTGATTAAATTTTACCAGTGGTTTTTGTCTCCACTTTTACCTAAAAACTGCCGTTACGAGCCGACATGCTCGCACTATATGCTGGAATCGCTGCGTATTCACGGTCCGGTGAAAGGCTTGTGGCTGGGCGCGAAACGCATTGCGCGATGCCACCCCTGGGGAGGCGAAGGTTACGATCCGGTGCCACCAAAGAACAATTAAAAATATTTTAAAAAAAGACATAATCAATGATGCTTACATTTTTATACACTACCTGGGATCCCGCGACGGGCATTAATTTAGGACCGTTTACACTGCATTACTACAGCCTCATGTTTGTGCTGGCATTCGGTCTCGGTTATGTGATAATGTCAAAAATCTACAAAATCGACAACGTAAATGTGAAGTATGTCGAGCCGCTTTTTACCTGGACACTGGTGGGAACCATTCTGGGCGCCAGATTAGGCCATGTCATCTTTTATCAGCCTGAACTTTTCAAACAGGATTTCTGGTCGGTTTTTTTACCCATCCAGACAAAACCCGAACTCAAATTTACCGGCTTTGCAGGCCTCGCGAGCCACGGTGCTACAATTGCGCTGATTTTCACCACGCTTTATTATGCTTTTAAAATAATTAAGAAAAACCCTTTCTGGGTGTACGACAGAATCGGAATCGTAGTTGCGCTGGGCGGTGCTTTTGTGAGAATCGGAAACTTTTTCAACTCTGAAATCATCGGAAAACCTGCGCCTGAAGGCTCCACATTTGCCATACTTTTCCCACAACAAAGCTCGGAGTACGGTGCTATAGTTCCACGTTATCCTACGCAGCTTTTTGAGGCGACGGGCTACTTCTTATTATTTATTTTGCTTTGGGTTTTATACAGATACACAAACAGGAAATATCAGCAAGGCTGGCTTTTCGGTCTGTTCTTCATCATCTTATGGGCCGTACGTTTTTTTGTGGAATTTTTGAAAGAGCCGCAGGGCGACGAATTTATCCGGTTTGCAGGCTTAAATACCGGACAGATACTCTCTTTACCGTTTATGCTGGCTGGATTTTTCATCATGTGGTATTCTAAAAACAACCGCATTACCGAAGCTGAGAACGCCAAACCGGAATAAAAACTGCCGGATCAATCGTATTTCTTCCTCGCACTTAAAAGTTTAAATACAGAGCCTAACTCCAATATTAAATCTGACGGGACCATGGCTTCCACAGACGATTTCTGCATGGCAAAATCTCCGGCTTTACCGTGCAGCCAGACACCGAAAAGGGCTGCGTGCGCCGGCTTGTACTTTTGCGCCAGTAAGGACGTGATGATGCCGAGTAGTACATCGCCACTGCCACCTTTTGCCATTCCGGCATTTCCGCTGGTATTGTAATAAACCGTGCCGTCCGGCATGCATACCTGGGTAAAATGATCTTTTAAAATAATGATGACGCCTAGTTCACGTGCCATTTTCTGAGCTAAGTCCACACGTTCGAAAGAATTGGCGGTGTATCCGAAAAGCCTTTCAAATTCCCTGGGATGTGGCGTAAGGATTGAATTTTTTGGAATCAGTTTTAATAAATTTGGGTTCGACGCGATGATATTTAAGGCATCTGCGTCTAAGACCAAAGGTTGTGTACAGTTTTTTAAAAACGCGTGCAATGCATCAGCAGTACCTGGGTTTGACCCGATGCCAGGCCCGACACCAATGCTTTCGTCAGAATGTCCGTGCAGTGTTTTAGGATACTGTTCACCATTCGGTTCAAATATGGCTTCAGGGCACGAAGTCTGCAAAATTTCATTACCACACTGAGGTGCCTCTATCACCGTAAGCCCACTGCCGCAATGTACCGCGGCCTGCGCGGCAAGTACTGCAGCGCCCATCTTTCCATAACTGCCCGCGATGATACGTGATTTTCCAAAGCTGCCTTTATGTGTAAAAGGTGACCTCTGTCTGTAGATGCGAAAGATCAGCTCTTCATCAGTAACGAAACATGCTGAAGATTCAGATGAAATAAATTCTTTATGCAGGCCAATATCGAGAATATGGACGTTGCCGCAAAAAATGCCGGTCTCCGGGTGCAGAAAAGACCGCTTCCAAAACTGAAAACTCAGTGTATCATGCGCCATAAGAACCGTAGATTCCTCGCTTACCAGACGGTCCGCTATCATGCCGCTTGGAATATCGACCGAAATCCTGCGTCGGGGCACGTTATTCAGAAATTCAATGAGTTCGGCACATTTTCCATCGATTTCACGGTTAAGTCCGGTCCCAAAAAGTGCATCGATAAGCACGGAATCAGGCTCAAAATCAAAACCAAAAGCATCATCAAAGTTATAAACCATAATTTCAGGATGCTCTGCAAGCCGCTGATAATTGACAAGTTGGCTCTCGGAAGCATTTTCAGCATTGTCATCCGCGAAAACATTGGTCTGAAATCCGTTGTGACAAAGTACCCGCGCAAGTGCGAGTCCGTCGCCACCATTATTTCCGCTTCCACAGAAAATGTAGAAAGTGCTGTCTTGCGGAATATGGTCGGCAAGCCACTTTGCGCAGGCTTCGGCGGCGCGTTCCATTAATTTCAGAGGAGTCACAGGTTCATGTGCAATTGTGTAGGCATCTGCCTTCCGGATTTGGGAGGAGTTGAAAATTTTCATCAGTTGTTAGTTTTAAATAAAATTATAAAAATATTAGGTGTGCAACAATTTTATAGGAAATATATTTTTGTGATGCAATCTTTTGCTATTTTTATAGAGTAAAAAGTACAGTTATGAAATTTATACAGGAGTTTAAAACCTTTGCTTTCAAGGGAAATGTAATTGATTTGGCGGTGGGTGTAATCATCGGAGCAGCGTTTGGCAAGATCGTGTCTTCACTGGTCGAAGATGTCATTACGCCGCTGCTGCTTAATCCAGCTCTCGATGCAGTAGGCGCGAAAAACATTGCACAGCTGAGCTGGCACGGAGTGACGTATGGAAATTTTTTGTCTGCGGTCATCAGTTTCCTATGTATTGCACTTGTGCTTTTCTGGTTAATCAAGGTGGCGAACAAAATAGTGAAACCAGCTGAAACCGACGCCGAAGCTGCGCCAACCCTTACTAAAGACCAGGAACTTCTGATGGAGATCCGCGATCTGTTGAAAAACAGAAATTCCGGACTATAAATAGAATCTTAAAGCTAAAAAAAGCCAATTCCTAAATAGGATTTGGCTTTATTGCTATTGTATCTGAAGAATACTGCAGATTTGCGCCGCGAGCGATAAGCCGATTCTATCCTGCGCCTCGAGTGTGGATGCACCCGTATGTGGTGTGAGTGAAATTTTTGGATGGCTTAAAATTTCTCTTGAAGGTGTCGGTTCGTTGGCGAACACATCAAGACCGGCGAATGAAAGCTGTCCGGCATCCAAAGCTGAAACCAGCGCGTGCTCATCTATTACGCCACCGCGTGAGCAGTTGATAATGGCCGCACCTTTTTTCATCAGTGCAATTTCACGCGTACCGATCACGTAGCCATTCTCCTGCGACGGCACGTGAAGTGTGATAAAATCTGCGTGTTGCAGCACACCATCCAGCGGTTCAGTTTCGATATCTACATTAATAAACTGGTTATTGTAGAACCTAACTTTTATGCTTGCACGGCCAACGTTGCTGTCTGCGGCTATGACGCGCATGCCTAAACCTAATGCAATTTTCGCAACCTCCTGCCCTATTCGTCCCATCCCGATAATACCTATGGTTTTACCACGGAGTTCGATACCACGTTCGTAAGATTTCTTAAGCTGGCTAAAATTGGTATCGCCTGTGAGAGGCATTTTCCGGTTTGAATCGTGCAAAAAGCGCACACCCGAAAACAGATGCGCAAATACCAGTTCAGCCACGGATTCCGACGAAGCTGCAGGCGTATTGATGACGTGAATATTTTTGGAGCGGGCGTAATCTACATCAATGTTGTCCATACCCACGCCGCCGCGGCCAATGATTTCCAATGAAGGACACTGATAAATAAGTTCTTTACGAACCTTGGTTGCGCTGCGCACCAAAAGTGTACGGATCCGGTTTTGGTTGATAAAATCTGCAAGTAAATCCTGCGGAATGTTTGTAGTAATGACTTCAAAGCCCTTTTCGGTAAGCGCCTGTACGCCTGACCGGTCGAGGCCGTCGTTTGCTAATATCTTCATCTTCTTTAATCTTTAAACACTTCAATGGTTACCTGTTTTTCAACCATATCGGTGAATTTTCCTTTGTATCGTGTGGCTCTCACGAGATGATTGTCAATCCAGTGATAATTTCCGCCGCGTGGTTTGCCACACAGGACACTGTGGTACCTGAAACCGTGTTTGTCCAGCCAATCTATTGTAATTTGTTTTAAATCTTCAGTTCTCGAAGTGAAAAAGCAAATAATGTGACCCTGGTCGTACCATCTGTTAATAGTTTCCAAAGCGTCCAGATACGGTTCGCAGGTTACCATACGGTGCGGTTCCTCATTGGGTATATCATCCGTTATCGTACCGTCAATATCAATCAGGTAGTTTTTGATATCTCCCTTTAGCATTGGGCTGAGGTGGTCTTTGTACTCTAACTCCATCTGAAAGTTTTTTTTTGGAAGATGCAAAATTACAACATTTCATTGGTTAGCAATCAGATATTTTTTTTGCGCTCTGCCAGCCCTGTGCGGAACATTTCGCTTTAAAATTTGAGCATCCGCTTTTTAAACCTTAATTTTGTGAGGATGGAAGAACAGGTAGTTTTAGTTTCCGAAAATGATGAAGTTTTAGGCGTGATGGAGAAAATGCAGGCGCACGAAAACGGAATTCTGCACCGTGCCTTTTCGGTTTTTCTGTTTAATGACAACGGTGAAATGCTGTTGCAGAAGCGGGCTGACGGGAAATACCATTCCCCCGGCCAGTGGACCAACGCTGTATGTTCTCATCCGCGAATCGATGAAACGTACGAAGAAGGCGCAAAACGCAGGTTACAGGAAGAACTTGGAATAGAAGCAGAACTTACAGAAAAATTTCATTTCACCTACAAAGCAGACGTCGGGCAGAATCTTTGGGAACATGAATTAGACCATGTTTTCACAGGGAAATACCAAGGCAAAATCGATTTCAATACTGACGAGGTTTCAGAAATCCGGTATATTTCTATGGAAAATCTGGATGCTGAGATGGCGGCAAACCCGGAAAACTTTACAGAATGGTTCAAAATCATTCTGAATGAATATAAACATCATCTGTAAAGCCAGCAATGCGTTGGTGAGGGAAAAACGGCTGAACTTTTAGCCCGGATTGAAATGGCATCCCCAGGCGGCGCGCCAGCGCCGACTGGGATAGAATGGAAAGCCGGTACGCACTTCCGGAAGCAGAAAAAACTTTCCTTGCTACTATAAAAAAATAAAAATATTTACTATGAATAAAACGGCCTTATTTGACAAACATGTTTCGCTGGGGGCGAAAATGGTTCCTTTTGCAGGATATGATATGCCTGTGCAATACAGCGGTGTGACCGAAGAGCACTTTGCAGTGCGCGAAAAAGTCGGAATTTTTGACGTTTCTCACATGGGCCAGTTCGTAGTAGAAGGTCCTGCTGCCAAAGATTTGCTTCAGTATGTAACGACGAACAATGTAGATAACCTGGAGACTGGCAAAGCACAATATACGTGCTTTCCCAATGGAAACGGAGGTATTGTGGATGACGTGATCGTCTACAAGATGGGCGATGAGAAGTTTTTTGTGGTGGTGAATGCGTCTAATATCGAAAAAGACTGGGCTCACCTGAGCAAATACAATGAAAAATTCAATGCAAAACTGACGAATAAATCTGATGAACTGTCACTGATAGCGATTCAAGGTCCGAAGGCGGTCGAAACATTGCAAAAACTTACGGATACAGATCTTTCCGAACTTGCCTACTATCACTTTACTGAAGGTACAGTAGCGGACGTGAACGATGTGATTATCTCCAACACCGGTTACACTGGTAGCGGCGGTTTCGAAATTTATTTCGGGAATGCACACGCGGAGAAGATTTGGGATGCACTGACGGAAGCCGGTGCTGAATTTGGGCTTTTGCCCTGCGGTCTTGCATCGCGCGATACGCTGAGACTCGAGAAAGGATTCTGTCTTTACGGCAACGATATAGACGACAGCACTTCGCCGCTTGAAGCCGGCCTGGGCTGGATCACGAAATTTGATAAAGATTTCGTTGACAAAGAGTTTTTCGCGAAGCAGAAAGAAGAAGGTGTCAGCCGAAAACTGGTTGGTTTTGAGATGCAGGAACGCGCCATTCCGCGCCACGGCTATGAGATAGAGGACGCTGACGGCAACAAGATCGGTACGGTGACTTCCGGCACAATGAGTCCGATGAAAAATATCGGGATTGGGCTCGCGTACGTTGACAAGCCACACTTCAAAGTGGGGACAGACCTGTTTGTAAAAATCCGCAACAAAAGCGTGCCGGCAAAAGTGGTAAAGCTGCCGTTTGTGTGAGAAGGAATGAATGGTGAATTTTAATAATAATAAAGTCGGCTGGAAAATTTTTCCAGCCGACTTTTTATTCAAAACTATGTTGCAGTGCACTTATTTCACTTCGATGGTTTTCACATTTTCCATCGTCACCTCTTTTTTGGGCACGCTGATTTTCAGGATTCCATCTTCGTAAGCCGCTTCTATTTTATCGGCTTCCACTACTTCCGGAAGTGTGAATGAACGTGAAAACGCGCTGTAATTAAATTCACGTCTGGTAAAAGCGCCATTATTGTCTTTTTCCTCGTTTTCCGATTGCTTTTCGCTGGAAATGGTAAGGATGTTTCTTTCGAGGTTGATTTTAAAATCCTCTTTTCTTATGCCGGGCGCAGCTACCTGAATTTCGAAGCCGCCTTCGTGCTCTTTAATGTTTACGGAAGGAAGTGTGAAGTCAGACTTCTGGAATCTTGGTGCAGCAAAATCGAATAAATCTTTAGTGATGAAATCATCGAAAAAACTGTTTCTTCTTACTAAGTTTGACATTGTCTTTAAATTTTAGGGTTAAACTTCAATTTAATTTGAAACATTTAACACAAAAAAAATGCCCACTCCAGTAGGCGGACATTTTTACATAGGTACACTGTTGTTCAGGACATTATGGCATTTTAAATATTAAAATTAGAATTTAATCCTGAAAGAATGTCAGATCTTAACCGTTCATATCAGCGAAGAAAGCGCGCAGCGCATCCAGATTTTTTTTCTCGCTTCCAATAAATATTTCTTTGTCGGTAATGAATACCGGACGTTTCAGAAAAGTATAATGATCCAGAATCAATTCGCGGTAATCTGTCTCCTGCAAAGTCTTCGGATTGATCTCGCGCAGCTTGATCTGGTTTGATTTCTTGCTGAAAAGCGCCTCATAAGAACCCGCCAATTTGTACATCTCTTCAAGTTCTTCCTCGGTGACAGGATTTATTTTGATCTCGCGCAGCTCCCAATCTTTGAGGTTATATTTTTTAATGATTTTAAGGCAGGTATCGCAAGTTTTTAAGTAAAATACTTTTTTCATAGTTCAAAAATAGTCTTAATAAAAATAAATAATTAAAGTTTTAAATGCAAATAATAAAACTTTCGACGGACATCATTTGTCTTATTTGAAAAAAACTCCCTTCGAGTGGAAGAGAGTTTATTTTGATTTTGTTTTAAATTATCTCGCAATATTCACTGATCTCGTCTCACGGATCACGGTGACACGCACCTGGCCGGGATAAGTAAGTTCATTCTGAATTTTTTCTGAAATGTCGTAAGACAGTTGTGAAGACTGGTCATCATTCACACGGCCGCTTTCTACCATTACACGAAGCTCACGTCCGGCCTGGATTGCGTATGCGCTGGAAACGCCGTCAAAACTTAATGCAGCGGCTTCAAGGTCTTTTAGTCTCTGGATGTATGACTCTAAAACCTGACGTCTGGCGCCCGGTCTTGCACCTGAAATGGCATCCGCCACCTGGATGATTGGCGACAGAAGTGACGTCATTTCCACCTCATCATGGTGAGCACCGATCGCGTTGATCACTTCTGCATTCTCTCCGTAACGCTCTGCCCACTGCATTCCGAGCAGCGCGTGCGGAAGTTCAGATTCCTGTTCAGGAACTTTTCCTATATCGTGAAGAAGACCGGCTCTCTTGGCTAATTTTACATTTAAACCAAGTTCAGCCGCCATCGTCGCAGCGATGTTGGCCACTTCGCGCGAGTGCTGCAGCAGGTTTTGTCCGTACGATGACCGGAATTTCATTCGGCCTACGATTTTCACCAATTCAGGGTGAAGACCGTGAATGCCGAGATCAATTACTGTTCTCTTACCCACTTCAATGATTTCTTCTTCGATCTGTTTTTTGGTCTTTTCTACCACTTCTTCAATTCTCGCCGGGTGAATTCTTCCGTCAGTTACCAGGCGGTGAAGCGAAAGTCTTGCGATCTCTCTTCTTACAGGATCGAAACATGAAAGCAGGATTGCCTCCGGCGTGTCATCGACAATGATTTCAACTCCTGTGGCCGCTTCCAAAGCACGGATATTTCTTCCTTCCCGACCAATAATGCGGCCCTTCACCTCATCCGATTCAATATTAAATACTGAAACAGAGTTTTCGATTGCCTGCTCCGTACCGATTCTCTGGATGGTCTGAATTACAATTTTCTTTGCTTCCTGCTTTGCATTTAGCGTAGCTTCTTCCATGATGCTCTGAACGTGAGCCTGGGCGCGCGTTTTAGCCTCAGACTTCATCGCCTCTACAAGTTCATTGCGGGCTTCCTCTGCTGAATAATTGGCTACTTTTTCGAGCATTTCCACTTTCTGCGCTGTTGCAACATCAAGTTCCTGCTGTTTCTTCTCGAGAGCATCCTGCTTTTTGTTATAATCTGCAATTTTACGTTCGAGTTCTTTTTCCAGCTTACCGGTTTTGCTCAGTTCGTCGTTAAGTTTGTTTTCTTTGTCCTTGGTGCGCTTTTCTGCTTCCTGCATTTTTCGCTCGCGAGCCTGAATGTCCGCATCATGCTGGGATTTCAGTTCGAGAAATTTTTCTTTGGCCTGAAGCTGTTTTTCCTTGCGGACAGATTCTGCCTGTACGTTGGCTTTTTCTATAAGGTTTTCGGCGTTTTTCCGCGCATCATCGATGATGAATTTTGCCTTGGCATTGAGAGAACTTTTCGAGAAAAGTATCCCTGCTAATGCGCCCGCAAGCAGGCAGACGATCCCGACAATAATGGTTGTTGTCATATATGTTTAGTTTTAATGTTCATATTTAAAATTAATTTCAGTTCTGTTGCTATTAAGGCATAAAAAAGCCTACAATAATTCAGTGATTTAGAGTAAACTCCTAATCAACACGATTTGAACTGATTTTCACTTTCTGTAATCCGGGCGGGCCGGCGCGCCATCAAGTGAACTTTTGTCCGGTAATTGTTTAGCGTTGAGTTTACCTTAATGTGTTAGAACTATTGTAGGCAGTCTGTTGTCGGGAAGAGAAAAATCTACTCTTCCGCTGCTTCCAGGAGCTGGCTGATCTGCATGATCCGCTCGCTAGCCGCTTTCATATTTTTTTCGTTGCTCAGGGCAGTTACTTCGGCATTGGTCCCCAGTTTCAAGGCACACATAGCCAGAGCATCCTGCTTGTCCCGCACGTCGAAGTTCTGTTCAAAATCTTTAATCATTCCCTCGATTTGCTTTCCCACTTTTCGCAGGGTTTCTTCTTCGGCAGCTGGTACATTCAGGGGATATGTTCTCCCGGCAATGTTGATGGTAATTCTTCTTACTTCCATTTATAAGCCGCTATTCTGAAGTTCGGCAATGCATTGGTCCACTTCCTTTATAAGGCGGTTGATGTGGTTTTTCATCAGCCTGTTATGATCCGGATTTCCGCTGATTGCTGAGTAAAGTTTTATATTTTTCTGTTCTTCTGCTAAGACCTGATTTTTTCTGCGCTCTTCGTCGTATCTGGCTTTTAACTCCTCGTGTTCTTTTGAGAGTTCCAAATATTTCTCGCTGATACTCTTGTAGCTTTTGCTTATGCCAAGAATCTTTTTTTCTAATACCGAAAAATTATTTTCAAGGTCCTTCAGCATTATTTCAGGTTCAATTTATTCTAACTAATAGCAAAAGTAGGAAATTTTGGGTAAAAGCGATGCTTATTTTCAGAATATCTTAGCCGAAACTAAAGGTGAAATTCTGAATATTAATTTAAAAGTTAAATACTAACAATTACTCAAACTTGAGCACGAACATGAACGCGCGGCTTTTCGCGCTTACGATTGCCGGCGTCCAATATGGTGGCGTGTCCGCGTTGTCGGGCACCATTTCGTCATTGATCATAAATGTACCGCGGAAACCGGGCGTCAGTTTAAACCTGCTGAAATAAAACTGCATTCCGATTTCGGCGGACCAGGCGAAATTGCTCGAAGTAGAACGGAAAAGCCCCTGTGAATTATCGTCGGCAGCGTTTGAATTTGACTGTAAATTAAGCATCCAGTTGACACCAGCCGCAGCATACGGTCGGGAATTGTACCAACGGTCACCGTGAATTTCGATAAGTAAAGGTAAATCTACGTATGTAGATTTTACGGTACGCAGCTTATCAGCATCTGTAAGTGCTCGCGGTGTAAAAGGCGGATTGGAATTGGTGCCAGCCGCATATCTGTCATTCACCTGCGTATCAAAATAGATTTCCCGTTCCACAAACTGCAAACCCGGTTCAAATCTTAGATCAAAATTATCATTCAGGCGAAGTTTCCCGATAAGTCCCGCTCCAAAGCTGTAAGTGGATTTGCTCTGAACCAGATTTTTTTGGCCATCCATGCCAAACTTTGGGTCCAAAACAAGTTTATAATCGAAATTATTACCCGCCAGAAAGAATCCGTAGCTGAATTTCTGATTATCAAAACCCTCTAAATTGTCCATCCTGTCCTTCGTGCGGAAAAGTTGCGCACTGCTTAGGGTGGCAACTAAAATGGCTGTAAGAACATTGACCTTTGAAAATATTTTCCGCATATTATTTGGTTGCCTTATAAATGGTTGCAATGCCAAGACTTAGTTTTTTATATTCTACCTTGCTGAAACCGGTACTCAGCAGAATATTTTTCATTTTTTCACCGAAAGGAAACGCATTCACCGAATCTGGCAAATAGGTGTACGCGCGGTTGTCTTTTGATACCAGGCGCCCGATAAGCGGCAGGATATTTTTAAAATAAAACATATAGAACGGCCCCAGAAAACCTTCAACTTTCGAAAATTCCAGAATGTAAACGCTTTTATTCTCCTGCACTACCCTGCTGAGTTCGGCCAGACCCTTTTCAAGGTTTTCAAAATTCCGGACTCCAAATGCAACGCAAACCGCATCAAATTTATTGCTCTCGAAAGGTAAATTTTCCGCGTCACCTTTCTGCATCGAAATCACTTCGGAAAGACCGGCTTTTTTTATTTTTTCGATTCCAACGTTCAGCATCTGTTGGGAGAGATCTAAACCTACGACTTCCGCGCCGGTTCCCTTCTGCACCGCAATGGCAAGATCACCGGTTCCTGTAGCAACATCGAGGACGAGTTTAGGTTTATCCGCATCCATCCATTTCACCAGCGTGTTGCGCCATATAACATCAATTTTCATTGATAGGACGTGGTTTAGCAGGTCATATTTCGGGGCGATGTTATCAAACATCTCCTCTACTTCCCGTTTTTTGCCGGCTTCAGTATTATAGGGTTTTATCTGGCTCAAAATCTTTTATTTAGAAATTATAGTACTCTTTATAGTAAATGAGGAAATCGTCTTTGCGGAAAATTTTGGTGCGCGATTCCACTTTCTGCACATTTTTTATCACTTTATCATAATCCTCATCCACGTTATAATAGAAATCTTCACTGTACAGTCTGTCCATAAGTTTAGGCTCGTTCAGGTAATTTTTATTATCGATCACCGTGGCTTTGCGCGCGGCAATCAATGAATCCTTATTCAGTCCGTAGCCATAGAACTGCTCGTTGATATAGTAATCCTGATGCGTAATATTCAGCAGGCCGCGGTCTTTTTTCACCACAAAGGCCGAGTCATAAAGCAGATTATGTTTATTATCAAATACTTTCACACGGTTTTGGCCTTTTTGCAGATCCACCTGAAAATTCTGACCTGCAGTTATGGTATTTTCACGGCCGCCGTTGAGGATGAAGTAATAGGTTTGGTCTGTAGGATTATCAACGAGGTAATAGTTGCGTTTCGCCAGAAACAGAAAATAGACACCAAAGGCGAATAAAACGGTGAGTACCGCGATGATTAAACCCTTTGTAGATGCGCTTATTTTCATATTTAATTTTCTAGGAATACCCAGCAAATTTAATAATAATTTTGCTTCTTGATGATAGAATATTAATCATTAACTTTGCATTAAATTTTTCAATTTAAAAAATGCCGAACACTATCATTATAGGCTCCGGAAGTTATATTCCAACTAAAATTATCGGGCGTGAACATTTTATGGATTCCGTTTTTTACACGGATGAAGGCGATAAAATAGACAAACCGGTAGAAGAAATCATCCAGAAGTTTGTAGAAATCACCGAGATTGAAGACCGCCGCTATCTTGAAGATGATGAGTTTAACTCAGATCTCGGGTTCCGCGCGGCCAAAGAAGCCATTGACGATGCAGGAATAGATCAGGAAGAACTTGATTACATTATCTACGCGAGCAATTTTGGCGAAGTAGACACGAACGGCATGACGAATTTTATGCCGTCCATGTCAGCTCGTGTGAAGAACAAACTCGGCATCAAAAACCGAAAATGTGTAAATTACGACATGATCTTTGGCTGCCCGGGCTGGGTAGAAGCCATGATTATGGCCGACACACTTATCAAAGCTAAAAAAGCCAGACTCATCCTGGTGGTAGGTTCCGAAACGCTCAGCCGCGTGACTGATGCTTTCGACCGTAATAAAATGATTTTTGCCGACGGTGCCGGTGCTGTAGTTGTAAAAGCAACAGATGACGAAAATGTAGGAATCATCGCAGATTCAACGCTTTGTGATAATGATTTGGAGTTGCAGTATCTTGAAAACGCGCCGTCTCTGAAACAGGATGAAGACCGCAAACCTCTGTACATCCGCATGCACGGTCGCAAGATCTACGAGTACGCGCTGAAAAATGTACCGGTCGCAATCAAAGATACCATCGACAAAGCGGGACTCAGCATCGAAGATATTGACAAAATACTGATCCATCAGGCCAATGCGAAAATGGATTACGCCATGATTTCAAGGCTATTCAAACTGTATGGAATCACAAAATATGACCACTCTATTGCGCCGATGACGATTCAGCAATTCGGGAATTCGTCGGTGGCAACCATTCCGACAATGTTTGATCTTATTATTAAAGGCGAAATGAAAGGCCATTTATTTAAAGAAAAAGGAAACATTGTCTTTGCGTCCGTTGGCGCGGGTATGAATATCAATGCGCTGGTGTATCGCTTTCCATAATTAAAGTTCAGAATTTTCACTATAAAGCACAAAACAGTTTCAGTTTGTGCTTTTTTTAATGAAGACAAATGCAGAAAAACATCCTCATCATCACCGGCATTATATTTTTGCTTGAGTTTTACGTTTATCAGGCGTTCCGAACCGTGGTTTCAAACACATGGCTGCGCACGGCTTACTGGATCGTCACCTTACTTATATACGCTTATTTTGTTTTTGAGGTGATGAACTTTCGGCGTGAAGACCGGGATCATCACCGTGTACAGATTGTGGCATCCGTATTTCTGGTTTTCATCCTACCGAAACTGTTTGTTATTTTCTTCCTTTTGATAGAAGATATCGTACGTTTTTTCAATTATCTGTTCACCTATTTTGCACAGCCGGAATCTTACTATCCCGAGCGACGCCAATTCATGAGTTTAATTGGGTTGGGCATCGCAGGCCTCTTTTCGGCACTTATTATTGACGGAATTATCTTCGGGAAATACCGCCACCGTGTAAGGAAAGTAAAACTTAAAATTGCCGGTTTACCCGATGTTTTTAAAGGTTACAGGATTATTCAGATTTCGGACATTCATGCAGGAAGCTTTTTTAATCCCGAAAAACTGCAGCCGGCGATTGATTTGATTAAAGCTCAAAATGCAGATATGGTCTTATTCACAGGTGACATGGTGAATAATTATGCCCAGGAATTTGAGCCGTTTGTAAAGATGTTTGCCGAAATAAAAGCAAGGGACGGAAAGTTTTCGGTTATGGGAAACCATGATTACGGAGATTATGCAAAATGGCTCACGAAGGCCGATAAAGACCGGAACATTCCTTTACTCACTGAACTTCAGGAGAAAGCCGGCTTCGAACTGTTAAGAAATGAACATCGTGTGATAGAACGCGGAAATGAAAAAATTTATCTTCTGGGCGTCGAAAACTGGGGAATCAAACCGTTTCCTCAATACGGCGACCTGAATAAAGCCGTGGCCGGAATTCCAGCTTCCGCTGTGAAAATCCTGATGAGCCACGATCCTACGCATTTCGACGAGATCGTAAAAAAACATCCCGCTAACGTGCAGTTGACCCTTTCAGGACACACGCACGGAATGCAGTTTGGCATCGACCTTAAAAACGTACGCTGGTCGCCAGTGCAGTACCGTTATAAAAAGTGGGCCGATCTTTACGAAAGTGAGGGTAAATATCTCTATGTAAACCGCGGTTTTGGCGTTATCGGTTTTCCGGGGCGCGTGGGAATAGAACCTGAAATCACACTTTTTGAACTTCAATAATGAGCATGGACATTCTATTTCAAAAAGCCACCGATAAAGAGGTAAGTCTGATCCGGAATCTGGCTGAAAAATCGTGGCGTAGCGCGTACGCCGAGATTCTTTCTCCACAACAGATCGATTATATGCTCGCAGAGATGTATGCAGAAAGTGAAATTCTTGCGCAGCTTCAAACGATTGAATATCAATATTATATTGTTTTTCATCAAAGAATTGCTGTAGGTTTTATGGGCTTTCAGCTTCATTTTGAGCCGGGCACTACTAAGCTCCACCGTTTATATTTAATTCCTGAGGTCGTCGGGAAAGGCATCGGGAAAGCGTCAATTTCATTTTTAAAAGAAAGAATTCTGAGTTTGGGAGACGGGCGTATTATACTTAATGTGAATAAAAACAATTTTGCACGGAAGATTTACGAATCACAGGGGTTCAATATTTACGAAGAAGCTGTGATTGACATCGGGCAGGGTTTTGTGATGGATGATTACCTGATGGAAATATATCTTAAAAACTAAAATACCCCAGTACAGGTCTTTGGTACAATTTTAGAAAGTATCAGCTTATAACATTAAAAAAATTAAAGCTATGATACGTACAAACCTACTTGCCAAGATAAAGTTTTTCACGGTTGCACTTTTCCTTACTTTCACCTCACTTCTGCTCACCGCACAGCAGCGTGGCGCTGACTTTTCGGTAGAAGTCGAAGATCAGGCCAAAGGTCCGGGCGCTGAAAGTTTCATGAGCAACCCCTTACTTTTGGTTATTGGCGCGCTGATTTTGGTCACCGCTGTGGTTTTTATACTAAAAGGACGAAGAAAATAACGAAATTTAAATTTCCGCCCGAACGTCAGGTTCGGCCTTTTTTTTAAATTTTTAGGATGTAAAAATTCAACTGACCGGATTTTGGTACAATTTTAGAATATCTCATCTCATAACATTTAAAAAAATAAAATCATGACACGCGCTAATTTACTTACCAAAATACAGATTTTCGCACTTGCACTCGTTGCCAATTTCGCCACCATTTTAGTAAAAGCCCAGGAAGGAGCTGCTGACCTGAAAGTAGATGTAGACGTAGACAAAGGCGCCGAAGGCTGGATGAGCAATCCGCTCGTTTGGGTAATTGGTGCATTGGTTCTGATACTTATAATTGCGCTTGTAGCACGCGGCGGAAACAGAGAATAATAAATTCACCACATTGTATTAACACGGAAATCCCGAACAGCAAGTCTGTCCGGGATTTCTTGGTTAAATTTTTTATTACTTATATCTCCAAAGCTCTCTGATAAGCCGCATCAATACCCGCCAGGTTTTTACCTCCTGCTGTGGCAAACCCCGGATTGCCGCCACCGCCGCCCTGAATTTCTTTAGCAAGTTCCTTAACGATATTGCCGGCGTGGTAAGTATCTTCAAGATCTGCTGAAACTCCGACTGTGATCAGCGGTTTGTCTCCGGCGTCCGAAATGATGATAACAACCGAACCCGGAACTTCCTTTTTAAGCTGGAACACGATATCTTTTACACTTCCGGCTTCCAACGAGGCTTTCTTTACCAAAAGTTTTTTGTCACTTTTTTGAACAAAATCGTTTTTCCAGTTGGCCGTTTCGCCCTGAGCCTTTTCTTTTTTGAATGATTCGATTTCTGCCTTAAATGCCGAATTCTCCGAAATTAATTTCTCAACCGATTTAACAATATCTTTTGACTTTAGGATTTGCGAAATTTCGTGCAGCTGACGTTCAAGATTTTGGAAATATTCTGCAGATTTATCACCCGAAATTGCCTCTATACGGCGGATTCCCGCGGCAGTTGAAGATTCAGAAACAATTTTGAAATGACCGATTTCACCTGTTGATTTCACGTGCGTGCCGCCACAAAGTTCTTTTGAACTCCCAAACTGAATCATTCGCACCGTATCACCATATTTCTCACCGAAAAGTGCCATTGCACCTTTCTCCATCGCCTCAGCCACGGGAATATCGCGAAATTCCTGCAGTGCGAAGTTTTCTTTTATTTTTAAATTTACCTTCTGCTCTACAAGTTTCAGCTCTTCTTCGCTAAGTTTTGCGAAATGCGAAAAGTCGAAACGCAGATATTCCGGACCCACGAACGAACCTTTCTGTTCTACGTGCGTACCCAAAACTTCACGCAAAGCCTCGTGCAGAAGATGCGTCACCGAGTGATTCGCCTGTGTGTTTCGGCGTTCAACGGTGTTTACTTTTGCGTAAAACACGGCGCCTGCGTCTTTTGGCAGATCTTTTATTAATGAAATAATTAAATTATTCTCTTTCCTGGTTTCCAAAATTTCAATTAAATCCTCTGAAACAGGGGAATCGGAGCTGAAGAAAATTTCCGGCTTCGCGATATTAAACCCTTCCGCATAACTTGGAACCAGCACTCCTTTATCGCCAACCTGACCACCACCTTCAGGATAAAACGGACTCTTGGAAAGAACAATCTGATAATATTCGCCGTCCTTATTTTCTATTTTTCGGTAGCGTGTTATGTAGGTCTCGGTTTCAGTTTGATCATAACCTACAAACTCTTGGTCTTTTTCCTCCAGAATTACCCAATCGTAAACTTTCTGTGCAGAAGATTTTTTCGACCGTTCTTTCTGTTTTGCCATTTCTTCATCGAATCCTGCTTCATCAACCGTAAGGCCTTTTTCTTCCGCGATAATCCTTGAAAGGTCTGCAGGGAAACCGTAAGTATCATAAAGTTCAAAAACGGCCGCGCCCAGAAGTGATTTTTCATTCTTCGAAATGGTGTCATTAATCACCAGATCGATTCTTTTTAAACCTAATTCAATGGTTTTGAGAAATGAAATTTCTTCTTCTTTTATCACTTCGGTCACCAATTTCTGCTGACGGCTGAGCTCGGGGAAAAAGTCTCCCATTTCGTTTTTAAGAATTGCGACCAATTCAAATAAAAACGCTTCTTTCATGCCCAGGAATCTGTACGAATAGGAAATCGCGCGTCGCAGAATCCGGCGTATAACGTAACCTGCGCCGCCGTTTGAAGGCAGCTGTCCATCAGCAATGGCGAAAGCCACAGCACGAATATGGTCAACTACAACGCGGATGGCAATATCTTTTTCGTCAGCCAGAATTCCGGTATATCTAAGTCCTGAAAGTTGCTCTACCTTTTCTATTAACGGTGTAAAGACATCGGTATCATAGTTCGAAGTTTTTCGCTGGAGAGCCATACAGAGACGTTCGAAACCCATTCCAGTATCCACGTGCTGTGCCGGAAGTTTTTCGAGTGTCCCGTCTGCTTTCCGGTTAAATTCCATGAAAACCAGATTCCAGATTTCCACTACCTGCGGATGATCGTTATTTACAAGTTCGAGCGCTGAAACCGATTTTTTTTCTTCCTCAGTACGCAGATCTACGTGAATTTCTGAGCATGGACCGCAAGGTCCGCTCTCGCCCATTTCCCAGAAGTTATCTTTTTTATTGCCATTGATGATTCGGCTTTCATCAACATGTTTTTTCCAGAAGTTGTACGCATCCTGATCGCGCTCCAGGTTTTCAGAGGTGTCTCCTTCAAAAATCGTCACATAAAGATCCTCTTTCGGAATTTTATATACCTCCGTCAGGAGTTCCCACGCGAAATCGATCGCATCATTTTTGAAATAATCGCCAAAAGACCAGTTGCCCAACATTTCGAACATCGTGTGGTGATACGTATCGCGACCTACATCATCCAAATCGTTATGCTTACCGGATACACGCAAACATTTTTGGGTATCAGCAATTCTCGGTGCTTTCGGTTCTTTGTAGCCTAAGAAATAATCTTTAAACTGCGTCATGCCGCTGTTCGAGAACATCAGCGTGGGATCATCTTTGAGCACGATAGGTGCAGATGGCACGATAAGATGATTTTTTGCCTTGAAAAAATCTAAAAACTGCTGGCGGATCTGTTGTGAAGTCATAGTAAGCAATTGGATAATGGCTAAGTTTGAATGTGCGCAAATTTAATGATTTTTGACGGAGTTTTCACGCGCCGCCCGGTAGATTCAAAATATCCCGTGGATTGGAATTTATCAGTTTAAAACTGCCGCTTAAACGCACTAAAATTCGTAAATTCGCCTCCAAACAAATCATACATAATGAGCAAAAGTATTGAAGAGCTGAAATCTCTTGCAACACAGATCAGAAGGGACATTATTCGAATGGTACACGCAGTGAATTCCGGTCACCCAGGTGGAAGTCTGGGTTGCACCGAATACTTTACCGCCCTGTACGGAAAAGTGATGAATTATAAGCTTCCGTTCACTATGGAAGGAAAAGATGAAGATCTTTTTTTCCTTTCCAATGGGCATATTTCACCGGTTTTCTATTCCACTCTCGCACGTTTCGGGTTTTTTCCGGTAGAGGAACTTAAGACTTTCCGCAAACTGGATTCACGTCTTCAGGGTCACCCTACTACCCATGAAGGTTTGCCGGGTGTGCGCGTGGCTTCCGGATCGCTTGGGCAGGGGCTTTCGGTAGCTGTAGGTGCGGCGCTCGCGAAGAAAATGGATGGCGACAACTCGCTTGTTTATACGCTTCACGGTGACGGAGAATTACAGGAAGGCCAAATTTGGGAAGCCCTGATGTTCGCTGCTCATAACAAAGTTGACAATCTGATTTCCACGATTGATTACAATAACCGCCAGATTGACGGTGATGTAGATGACGTTTTAAGTTTAGGTGATTTACACGCGAAACTCGAAGCTTTCGGCTGGAAGGTCTTGAATGAGAAGAACGGTAACGATATGGAGGCCGTAATCGCGATCCTGGAAAAAGCAAAATCTGAGACCGGCAACGGAAAACCTGTCGTGATCATCCTCAATACGGAAATGGGCTTTGGAATTGATTACATGATGGGCTCACACGCTTGGCACGGGAAAGCGCCGAACGATGAGCAACTTGCACTGGCCATAAAGCAGCTTTACCTGGAAGCACCGGCGGATTACTAATTTTTTCTGGGCAGTCTCGTCCTCCAGACGAGACCGTCCGCTGCCGCTTTTTTACCTGCCGGCTTCGCCATCAGATAAAAAGAGCTCCGCTCAGGTCGGGCTGCAGAAAGATTATCATTCAGAAGACCTCTCCTACATCAAAGACATCCGGAGAAAATCCGGAAAAAACCAAGAATCAAATGAAATATACATACACAGAAAAAAAAGATACACGAAGCGGATTTGGCGCCGGTTTAGCTGAACTGGCTGATAAAAATCCAAACGTCGTTGCCCTTTGCGCAGACCTCATCGGCTCGCTAAAAATGGAAAAATTCATCGAGAAAGCACCCGAAAGATTCATCCAGGTCGGTATTGCTGAAGCCAATATGATGGGCATCGCGGCCGGGCTTACCATCAACGGAAAAATTCCGTTCACGGGGACGTTCGCCAACTTTTCTACATCCAGAGTTTATGACCAGATCCGTCAGTCAATCGCCTATTCAAATAAAAACGTGAAGATCTGTGCTTCGCATGCAGGCCTTACATTAGGTGAAGACGGCGCGACGCACCAGGTTCTGGAAGACATCGGTATGATGAAAATGCTTCCAGGCATGACGGTGATCAATACCTGCGATTATAACCAAACAAAAGCTGCAACATTAGCTATAGCAGATTTTGAAGGCCCGGTTTATCTACGATTTGGCCGACCTGTAGTTCCCGTTTTTATTCCTGAGGATATGCCGTTTGAAATCGGAAAAGGTATCATGCTGCAGGAAGGAACGGATGTTACTATCGTGGCAACCGGACATTTGGTTTGGGAATCGTTGCTTGCAGCCGATGAACTTGAAAAAGAAGGAATTTCGTGTGAGGTAATCAACATTCACACAATCAAACCGCTAGACGAAGAAATTATATTAAAATCTGTAGA
>JAEZYN010000080.1 GCA_023419095.1 Bacteroidota bacterium
GAATCGAGCAGGATCACCACATCGTGGCCACATTCTACCATTCTTTGAGCTTTTGAAAGCACCAGGTTGGCCACTTTCACGTGTTTATCAGCAGGTTCGTCGAAAGTTGAAGCAATCACCTCTGCGTTTACGCTTCTTTCCATGTCGGTCACCTCTTCCGGTCTTTCATCGATGAGCAAGATCATCATATATGCTTCCGGGTGATTGGCTGAAATAGAATTCGCGATATCCTTCAGCAACATCGTTTTACCGGTTTTCGGCTGTGCAACGATCATCGCACGCTGACCTTTACCGATGGGCGTGAATAAATCAACGATTCTTGTAGAAAGCGTCGAATTTTTTCCTGTCAGGTTAAATTTTTCTTCAGGGAAAAGCGGTGTAAGAAATTCGAATGAAACACGATCTTTGATGAATTCAAGGTCGCGTCCGTTCACTTCCGTTGGTTTCAGAAGTGAGAAATATTTCTCACCTTCTTTCGGCAGACGTACAATTCCCCGGACGGTGTCACCTGTTTTGAGGCCGTAATTTCGAATCTGATTTGTAGAAACATACACGTCATCGGGTGACGAAATGTAGGAGAAATCCGGCGAGCGGAGGAAACCGTAGTTGTCCGGCAGGATTTCCAGAACACCTTCGATGGTTACAAGTCCGTCAAAATTAAAATCTTTCTTCGCGTCTTCCTGGTTTTCAGCGTTTTGCTGATTACGGTTTTGATTTGGATTTTGGTTTTTCTGCTGATTTTTCTGGTTCGGATGCTGGCGGTTTTGGTTGTGGTTGGGATGTTGATTGTTTCCGTTCCCGTTTCCATTTCCATTATGCCCATTTCCGTTTGCATTGCTGCCATTTCCATTCGAACTGTTTCCGTTACCGCTTCCGTTACTGGAATTTTGGTTGGAATTCGCGTTTCCGTTTTCTGTGCGTGGTGTGTTTGGTGTCGGATTGCGCGGCTGTTCGCTTTTATCTTCGGCAGCCGGTGCAGCTTCTGGCGCTGAAGTTTCTGTTTTAGCTACTTCACTGGAAGCAGTGGTGCGCGTTCTCCTTTTCTTTTGCGGTTTCGCGGGCTCCGTTTCAGCAGTTATTTCGCCTGGAATTTCACTTACCGTTTCACTCTGCTTAGGATTTTCATCTTTCGTGTCCTTCGCAGGTTCTGTTTCCGTTGGAGTTTCAGTTGCTACAGTTTCTTTCAAAGGTTCCTCTGCAGGCTTTGGTGTTTTTTTCTTCGGACCCGGTTTTTTTGCGGTCGGTTTTTTGGCAGGAGCGGCAGGCTTTTCCTCTGTATCCGCAGGCTTTTCAGTAGAACTGAAATATTCTTTAGCCACTTTAGTATTGGATGCCTGAAAATCTAAAATTGCGAAAATGGTTTCATTATCGCCACTGTTTTTGGGTAGTTTTAAGCCGAAATCAGACGTAATTTTAGCCAACTCAGACGCGGTTTTCGAGCGTAATGTCTCAAATGTGAACATAAATTATTATGTGAAAAGTAATTATAAGTAAGTGTAAGTAAGAGAATTAAGTCGGACGACTTTTTAAAACCAGATGATTTTATATTGCAAATCTACATTAATTTTTTATTTATGCAAATAATAATCCCTATTTTTGCTGCTCAGATTATACGAAAATGCTGCAAAGGATACAGACTGTCTGGATATTTTTGGCCATAATTGGGGCTATTTTCCTGTTCATTACCGGACAGGATTTCTCACTTTTCGGCCCGGTTCCGTTCATTTCAGCAGCCTGTGTCGTATTGGTATTTTTCGGCTTTTCAGCTATTCTGAGCTATCAGAACCGTAAAAGACAAATTTTGCTTAACCATATAAGCATCTTTATAAACGCTTTGTTGCTCGGTTTATTGGCGTATTGGCTGCTAACTTTACCTGGAGGAATAGATTTTCCTGAGAAAGGTATTGAGCTGCTTTTTCCTTTGATGTCTGCCATATTTTTGCTTCTGGCAAACCTGGCGATAAGAAAAGACGAGCGGCTCGTAAAATCTGTAGACAGACTCCGCTAAACTCACAACGATTTTTTTTGAGTGAAACAGCTTCTTCGGGAGCTGTTTTTTATTTTTATTAAAAGCGAATTCGTATTTTTAAATAAAAAAACAATGAACAAACTATTACTTGTGCTTTCGGTCCTGTTTTCTGTAAGTGCTTATGCGCAAAATATTTCTCAGGAAAAGGTGCTGACAATCCTTACCGATTTAGCCTCGGATGAGATGAAAGGACGTGAGATCGGAACACCTGAGAACGATTCGGCCGCCACATATATCGCCAAACGCTTTGCAGAAAGTGACCTTGCATTCTGCACCGGCAGTTCATATCTCGTCCCGTTCGAATATAAAGGCAGAACCGTCTACAATGTCTGTGGTCTCAAGAAAGGGAAATCGGATAAAAATCTGGCATTTTCCGCTCATTTTGATCATATCGGTTCAAACGGCAATTCGGGCGACAATGTCTTCAATGGTGCTGATGACAACGCCAGTGGGGTAACAGCCGTGATTGGTATAGCCGATTATTTTAAAAATATCAAGCCTGATTTTTCAATGATGTTTATGGCATTTAACGGTGAGGAAAAAGGAATGAAAGGCTCCAAAGCAATCGCGGAAGTAACGGATTTACAACCTTTGTTTTCTAAAACTGCCGCACTGTTCAATTTCGAAATGCTCGCCACCGTCTCACAGTATGGCAACAATGCACTTTATATGACTGGCGACGGATTTTCAGATTTGGATGAACTCATTAATGCAAATTCAAAAGACGGGCTGAAAATCAATGCTGATCCGTACACGGGGCAGGATTTATTCTACCGGTCAGACAATGTGGTTTTCGCCCGGAAGAATATTGTTTCGCATTCATTTTCTACCGTAGACATGCGCGTTGCGACCCATTATCATCAGCTCAATGACGATATCGGTGTAGTGAATTTTGATATTTGACATTGCTGATCAATAGTTTAGGCAAAACCATTCAGCAACTCAAACCGGGAAATTTCGCACCGCGATATAACGAAAAGGTAAATCTGAAGTAGACGTACTGCAACCTAAAATTGCGTAATTTTGCGCCGAAACTCTCTCAATGAAACCATTCCAACGTATTCTTTCCTTTGCACGGCCTCATCAAAAATATCTTTTTGGCAGCATGTTTTTTAATATTATGTACTCTGTGCTTAATATTTTTTCTGTGGCTACAATGCTCCCCATTCTGGGGCTGATGTTCGGCACCGTAGACAAGGTGGACACCACAAAACCGCCTGTAAACTCTGGCCGGCTAGTCGATTTTTTTGGCTATGCGAAAGACTGGGCCTACTATACAATTCAAAGAAACATTGATGAACACGGCACGGTGCAGGTTTTGGCAGTGCTCTGCGGTGTTACCGCTGTGGCTTTTCTGTTGAGGAATATTTTTCGCTACCTCGGCGCTTATCTGCTTGTAAATTATCGCGTTGGGATTACAAAAGACCTGCGCACAGCGATGTACGACAAATTCCTGAAACTGCCCGTTTCATTCTTTACCGAAAAACGAAAAGGCGACATGATGAGCCGGATATCAAACGATATCGGCGGCGTGGAAGGCGGCATAATGGGCAGTTTGGTAGATGTCATCAATTCTCCGTTCATGATCATCTCCTCATTGATTACGCTTTTCATCCTCTCTCCGAACCTGACATTGTTCTCACTGCTGGTCTTCCCGTTGATGGGCGCACTGATCGCGTGGGTGGGAAAAAGTCTTAAACGTCAGGCAACATCGGCGCAGGAAGAACTCGGAAACCTGTTTTCGCTGGTTGACGAAACGCTTAAATCTTCGAAAGTCATCAAAATTTTCAATGCGGACACCATTCTGAAAAAAAGGTTCAGCACCACCACAAACAATTGGCAGAAATATGCAATTGGTATGAGCCGCAGACGCGAACTGGCATCACCGATGAGCGAATTTCTCGGTTCCGTTACTATATTGATTATCACGTGGTTTGCGGGCGTTCAGATCCTGAATGAACAGACTATGGAACCGGAAACATTTCTGGTTTTTATCGGCATGTTTTTCCAAATCCTTGATCCGGCGAAAAAACTCTCAAGTGCAATTTCGAATATCCAGGGCGGGATGGCAAGTTTGGAAAGAGTATCAGAAGTGCTTGATTACGACCTTAAAGTTGAAGAAATCGCGAATCCACAACCTATCTCTACATTAAACCATCAGATCGAGTTTAAAAATATCGGCTTCTTTTATGATAAAGACAATGTGATCCTAAAGAATTTCAATCTTGTGATACCGCGCGGGAAAACGGTGGCACTTGTGGGTCAGTCGGGATCCGGTAAGACGACGATCGCAAATTTGCTGGCGCGTTTTTACGATGTTTCGGAAGGTGAAATCCTTATCGACGGCGTAAACATTAAAAATTTAAGTCTGAAAGATTATCGCCATCTGCTCGGTATGGTAACGCAGGAATCGGTTTTGTTTAATGATTCTGTGTTCAATAATATTTTGATGGGCAAACCTTCGGCTTCAGAAGAAGAAGTAATGGCTGCCGCAAAAATCGCGAATGCGCACACCTTCATCGAAAATCTTCCCGAAAAATATTACACTAATATCGGCGATGATGGCAACAAACTTTCGGGTGGCCAGAAACAGCGCGTTTCGATTGCCAGAGCAGTATTGAAAAATCCGCCGATTATGATTCTTGATGAAGCTACTTCCGCTTTGGATACAGAATCTGAAAGATATGTTCAGGACGCTTTGGAGAAAATGATGGAAAACCGGACCTCACTAGTGATAGCGCACCGCCTTTCTACCATACAGAAAGCGGATTGGATCGTGGTGATGGAACGCGGAAACATCGTAGAACAGGGTACTCACGAAGAACTTATGAATAACCAGAAAGTTTATCGTAAACTGGTGGAACTGCAGAATTTTGGGTAAACACAACAGCTAACTTATGAAAAAATTATTTTTACTTTTCGGCCTTATTTTATCATCTCTCACTTTTGCCCAGAGGGCTCCGGAAGATACAGCCGTCGTTACTGAAAACATTGCTCATTTTCCAGATGGAGGAGCACAAAACTTCCGACAGTTACTTGCCAACAACTTTCGCATCAAGAAAGTGAAGGGAAAAGGAAGAGTTTCCTGTCAGCTCAATTTTGTAGTGGAGAGGGACGGCTCCATCACCGATGTTACTGTGACTGGCTCGAATGAAAGTTTCAACAAAGAAGCTGTGCGGGCAATTTCCCTGATAAAAACAAAATGGGATCCGGCTAGACTAAACGGTGTACCCGTGCGATACAGATTCAGGGTTCCTTTGACAATCGATTTTAAATAAAATCCAAACGTTTAAATAAAAAAGATGAAAAAAATTCTTATAATGTTTCTGTTCCTTAGCTCAGGGGTTGCTTTTGCGCAAATAACATCGGAGAATGTAGGCGAAGTAGCAGCTCAGGAAAAATCTGTGCAAAATTCAGATATTACAAAAAGCAAAGATTACCCTATTCTAAAAACAAAAATTGATCTTACCGATGTTTATACCACGGCAGATACACCAGCGGAATTCCCTGGCGGTATTAATCAGTTCCGAAAGAAATATATGGAGATTTTCGAAACTAATTTGGATGAAAAGTCAGGCACTGTCCTTCAGGCTACTGCGTATTTCATCATTGAAAAAGACGGAAAAATGAGCAACATAACCGCCATTGGTGATAAAAGACTTTCAGGCGACGCTGTGAAGGTACTTAAAAAGATAAAAATGGTGTGGAAACCGGCAATTGTCGGTGGCGAACCCGTAAGATTCCTTTTTAATTATCCACTTACGATGAGTTTTTAAATTATACAAACACTAAAAGTTTAAATAAAAAAATGATAAAGAAAATACTTTTAATGTCTCTGTTTCTATGTGCAGCATTGGTATTCGCACAAACCACAGTGGAAGACACAAAAACGGAAACAACTCAGGAAAGCGTTGAAAAGTTCGGGGAATTCCCGGGTGGAATAAACGAATTCCGAAAACAACTCATGAATCATTTCAGGGCAGATAAGTTAAAACTAGAAAAGGGTACCGTAA
>JAEZYN010000006.1 GCA_023419095.1 Bacteroidota bacterium
CGACTATGTTGATCGTGAAGAGGCAGCGGGCCAAAAACCTGAATTTGTAGAACCCGACATACGTCACGAGATCTTTTCTGCAAAGGATCCCGAATTCGCTGTCCGTGCAAATGGCGAACTGGAGGCGTACAATGAAAACGAGTATCTTAAAAACTGGCCGCGACCAGACGATGGCACCGAGCGTTTTGTGTGGCATCTCACCGACAGGTTTTCGGAATTTTTTAAAGCTAACAAAAGGCTTTTGGCAAAGATTCCGGAACCCTGGATCAAAATCGGACACATCGATACAGGATTTCAGCCAGATCATCCCGCACTTCCGCGAAATTTAAAAAAAGACAGAAGCCGAAGTTTCATTAAAGGTGAAGAAGGCAAACCAGCCATTGATGCCGCTTCCGGAACCCAACTTGAGCAGGACGGTCACGGTACAGCCACCATGATTTTGTTGGCAGGAGGCAACGTAGAGAAATTGCACACAAATGACAATTATAGTGGTGTGGTAGGTGCCGCACCGTTTGCGGACATAATTTCAATGCGGATTTCGGAAACTGTAGCGCTGATTCAGACTTCCTCGTTTGTGGATGCGCTCGAATATGCAATCTCGGAAGGTTGCGAGGTAGTCAGCATGTCAATGGCCGGCGCGCCTACAAAAGCATGGGCAAATATGGTCAACAAAGCATATGAAGCCGGAATTACAATAGTGACGGCAGCGGGAAATTCGTGGTTTGAAGGTCCAAGAAAAGCTTTGCCTAAAACCGTCTTATATCCAGCGCGCTGGGACCGCGTTATTGCTGCGACGGGTGTTGCTTACGATAATTTGCCGTATGTAATGAAAGCAAGATTACAGTCGAAATCTGAAGGTGGTGAAACCATGCAGGGAAATTTCGGGCCTGAAGATGTGATGACGCACGCTTTGGCTGCCTATACGCCGAATGTTTTTTGGGCGACAATGAACGACGCGGGAAAATATTTCCGGCTCGACGGAGGCGGAACCTCATCGGCAACGCCGCAGGTAGCGGCGGCCGCGGCGATCTGGCTGACGTATTACCGCAATGAAATCAACGAAATCTTAAAAAAATATCCCGACGAAAAATGGAGAAAAGTTGAAATGGTGAAAAACGCACTCTTCACTTCAGCGGACGGGCACTCCTATCCTCTGCACAAAATTTATTTGGGACGCGGCATTCTGAAAGCGGATCAGGCTTTATGTGTGCCGCCTAGCTCGGAAAACTTAGTGAAAGCTAAAAAAGCGTCCGTGAATTTGTGGGGAATTCTGGATCTGCTCGGACTGTTGCTGCGCATGAAAGGTGATGAAGCAGACGAAGTGAGAAGTGAAATGTTTCAGACCGAAATACTGCAGCAAATGCACACAAATCCTGCCCTTCAGAAATTTTTGCAATATGGAGAAAATGACATTTGGAGCGAGGCCGACCGCGAACTGATGCGTGAAGAACTGCTGAAATCGCCGGACGTTTCACAAAAACTTAAAACATACCTCGCGGCTGAATAACAATTAAATCGAAAAAGTGATGAAAAAAATAGCAGTTATTCTTATTTCATTTTCGCTTTTTTCCTGCAACTCCGGCGAGCCCAGCGCTACCGCCACAGCAACATCAGATGCTGACACAGCAGTGATGGTAGACACCGCAACGCTCGGTGGTTCAGCGGCAATCGATTCCGCGGTTGTCTCAGTGAACGTTGCCAAGAGCTCCACGAAAAGTTTTCCTAAAGATGACGTCAGCAAGCCTGTCGATGCCACTCTGGGCTTTTCATACTACCCAGTGATTCGTCAAAATGAGACACGTGACCTTCGGGTATTTGTGAAAGTGCAGGGAAAAGCATCGGACGTGCGCCAAAGCATCCGCAAGATTGAACAGGAAGATCTGGAATTCACCAAAATAAATGACAGCAGCGTAGTTTGTATCATTAAAAATATCGAAGCATACAGGAAACTTTCAATAAAACCACTTTATGATTTTGATGATTTTAAAATAACAAAAGTGGATGACGCTGAACCCCTTTCGCAAAACGATCCGAACGAGCAGGTGCTCGATTTTGAGCACGGAAATTATTGGCACTGGAAAGTAAAGGCAATTGCAAAAACTGCACATTTAGGCAATATTACGCTGCTGATAAAAGCAGAAACGCCCGCAGGACAGAGACTCAAACTCGCAGAAAGACAGATCAATATAAAAATAGACATCAATGAGCCCGAACTTACATTTGGACAAAAGCTGTACAAATTCGCTGATTCACATTTCAAAGAGATCTTGTCACTTATTGTCATTCCGCTGGTCATCTACCTCTTTAATATGATCAGGAAACGTGTTAAGCCCAAAGAATCGAAATGATACTTAAAATTAACATTAAAAAAACAAGAATGCGATGAACGCAAATTCAATTGAGCAAATCCGTATGGATACGCAGTTGGACAATGATTCCAAAGAAAAATTCATGTCGCTTTATGAGCAGATTTCAGCACGGGAATTTTCAGACATTGTAGATGATGAAGGCAACCAGTATGTCAATTTCGTGCAGGAAGGTGGCGGCGTCTGGGGCGTAGCGCTGGTCGGTTATCTTTATGCTCTGGAGATTTTCGGCATCCGTTTTCTGCGCATTGCCGGAACCAGCGCGGGCGCCATCAATACGATGCTGATTGCTGCACTCGGAAACCACCGGAAAAGTAAGAGCGGCGAAATAAGGAAAATACTATTCGACTGGAAATTTGAAAAATTTATGGACGGAAAGTCAATTGTAAGGCGGCTTGCAAGCCGGATTTTAAAAAGAAAGAGTTACATTAAAAGAACTTTTTATACTTTTTTAATTTTATTGCTGATTATTCTTTTGTTTCCATTTGCAATTTTGTTTCTAAAAATAAATCCGCTGTGGTATCTTTTACCGTTTGTGGTGTTTTGCCTGCTTGCGTTGGTGTGCTGGCACTATCTGCGTCTTTTCAATTCAAATAACATTGGTCTGAATCCGGGAAAAACATTCGAAAAACAAATGCAGGACGTGCTCGAAAAAAATAACATAAAAAACGTGAGCCACCTGAATGAAGAATACAACAAGAAAGGGCGCGACCTGCAGCTGAATTACCGCTACGGAAACGCCGCGCAATATTATACAAATGCGCTTGAAAATATTAAAAATATTCAGAACATCCAGCTGGTAAATCTTGATTTGGTTCGGTTTCGCGCTTTTCTGCAGGCCGCGCAGGACAATGATGTATATCGCGAAAATCCATTCACTCTGCTAAGAGCGGACTATACAATTATTACCACGGATATAAATTCGAAAATAAAGGTGGAACTGCCCAAAATGGCCAACCTCTACTGGACCGACACGCAACTCTCCGAAATCAGCCCTGCGAAATTTGTACGTGCATCAATGTCAGTCCCTTATTTCTTTGAACCGATGATAACGCCAATTGACACATCTAAAGATTCCATCGCCGCTGCATGGAAATTCTGGCTCAATGCAGAGCCTGGAAATGTATACGAAGAAGCAGTCTTGATCGACGGTGGCAGTATTTCAAACTTTCCGATCGACATTTTTCACGAAAGTGACATTTTCTATCCCAGAATTCCGGTTTTTGGTGTAAGGCTGATGGATAAAGCTGAAATTGGCCTGCCGCGCGGAGCTGGAAGCAGAGAGATTCTGAAAAGCCCGTTTTCTTTCCTGGCAAACATTTTTGATACTTTGAAAGGATTTAACGATAAATCGTTCCTCACAAAATATACCTTTTACAGTACTCACAGCATACAGTACGTAGACTGCAGCCCGAGCAACTGGCTGAATTTCTTTATGGACGGGCGCGAGAAAACTGAACTTTTTAATAAAGGCTTCCGTGCCGGTTTGGAATTTTTAGCAAAATTCGACTGGCAGCAGTATAAACATGAACGTATGCTGGTGGCATTAAAAGAAAAGAACATCCTAAAACAGGAAGCGCACCCCAATGTGGGTTAATAAAATTAAAAGAAAAAGCCGCGTTATTCGCGGCTATATTTGTGTTATGTTACCAATTTGTTGCTCATCGCAAATTTCACGAGCATCGAGGAACTTCTTACCTCGAGTTTCTGCATTATATTCCTGCGGTGAGATTCCACGGTATGCGGACTTATAAATAATTCATCGGCAATCTCCCGTGTCCGTAAGCCTTCGCAAATGTGGCGCAAAACTTCTTTTTCACGCACCGTAAGCGATTCGGTATGCACCGCCTCGGTCTCCTCTATGTTTTCGACATTGCAAATAAAATTGTAGAGTGCGTTTTTTGTGTCTTCTGTTAAAAAGACTTTACCGTCCAGAACCTGTGTCATCGCGTGCACGAATTCATTACCGTCGGTGGTTTTGGTTAAAAAACTCTTGACGCCTTTCTCAAAAAACTTTTTGATCACCTTTACATCAGGACTTGAGGAAACGATGATGATTTTGAGTTGGGAATTTTTACCGAGCAGTTTTTCCGGCATCTCCAGTGCCTCGCTCGTGGGAACGCCGCAGACGTTGATAATAGCGACTTCCGCCTGGTTGGTAATCATTTCCGGCAGCTCCTGAAAATTGGAGGTGTGGCGGTAATCGAACTTTTTGTTGTAACCATTACTGTCGAGAAAGCAGCAGAATGCTTCCATAGAGAGATAATGATTATCGTAGAGGATAATTTGATTTCTCATGCATTTGTGTGTTTGATTGCTAATTTAGCAAAAATTATCTTTCAGTGCAAAAGAAATTAATTATTATCATCTAAATTTTATTTTTAAATCTAGTTAATACTAATTAAGGTATACCTGGTATTTTTGAGTTTGATGAATTATTTCAAGCAATGAGCCATTAATATCGATTTGTGCTTTCATTGAGAGCATCTCAACGGAAGTCTGATCTTCAGGATTTTTCACAAAAAATGTCAGTTTTTGCTCACCGCTGTTATTGATGAAATTTTCGCGGAAAAAGGCGACGTCTTCATGCCGAAGGTCATTTAAACTAATGACAACGGTCATTTTCCTGGCAAATTTTTCAAAAGCGTCTTTCAGATCGGTGACTTCATTTACGTTCACAAATACGCGCCCATCTTTTGACTGCGCAAATTTAATCTTGAAAATGACAAAACGCTGCACCTCTATTTTGTCGCGAAGCCGCATATAATCTCGGTCACCAAGACGGAAGCTGTAACTTCCGCTGTAATCTTCCAGCGTTACAAAAGCTATTTTTTCGCCGCTGTTTTTTCCGTCGCGCACGCTGTATTCCGTCACAAGGCCGGCTACCATGTATTCGGGCGTATTATTCCGCAAAGCCTGTTTTTCCTTCCAGCTGAGCTGGTCGTTATTGAACAGATCAGCCTGCGGGCCGGCGAAGGCGGTGTCTTTATAACTGTCGATTTCATCCAGATTTAAAAAATTGAAACTTCCTCTGGGTTCCACTTTCCTCGCCGGTTCCTCGATCGCAGCGTCCTCACCTTCGTCTGATATATCAATCGGTATATCTACCAGGTCATCGTCATTCTCTGGTGTATCTGCGATTTCAGATGGTAAAACGAGTGGGCTCAGTTCTTCTATTTCATCCTTTTTACCTTCCAAAACTTCTTTTTTGCTTAAAGCACCCTGCAAAAACTGAAACTGAAAACGGTATTCATCGAGCGGATGCGCGGAAAGATAAAAGCCAATGATTTCTTTTTCTCTGTTAAGTTTATGCATACTTTGCCACTCCGGCGCCGGATTTATCTTCGGCTGTTCAATCTGTACCTCATCCGCAAAATCGGCAAACAGGGAATTTTCGATTTCATTTTTGCTGTCCTGAAAACTTTGTCCGTAGCGCAAAAGCCTTTCTATATTCGTTCTGCCCGCGACATCAATATCAAAATACTGCGCACGGTGGTAGCGGTCTACTTCATCAAAAGCACCGGCAATCACTAAACTTTCAGCCACACGCTTGTTCATCTGTGTGCATGGCACTTTTTCAAAGAAATCATAAATATTTTGAAATTTCTCTTCTTTTCTGGCATTTACAATAGCTTCACTGGGTCCTTCACCGATGCCTTTTATGGCACCCAGCCCAAAACGGATCTGACCTTTTTCATTTACCGAAAATTCATACTGTGATTCATTTACGGCAGGTCCCAAAACATCCACGCCCATACTTTTGCAGTCTTCCATGAACATCGTGATCTGTTTGGTGTTGTTCAGGTTATTGGTCATCACACTGGCCATGTATTCCGCAGGATAATTGGCTTTAAGATACGCGGTGTGATAAGCAATCAGCGCATAACATGTCGAGTGAGACTTATTAAAAGCATACTCCGCAAAAGCTTCCCAGTCTTTCCATATTTTATTGAGTTTATCGACATCCAGCTTATTTTTCTGACCTTCTTCCAAAAATTTAGGATACATTTTATCCAACGTTGCGCGGTCTTTTTTACCCATTGCTTTCCGCAGCGTATCTGCTTCACCTTTGGTGAAATTGGCAAGCTTCTGAGACAGCAGCATCACCTGCTCCTGGTACACGGTGATTCCATAGGTCTCTTCCAGATATTCCTTGGTTTCCTCAAGGTCATAAACAGTTTCCTCAAGCTTATTTTTGCGGTTGATAAAATTGGGAATATACTTAATGGGACCCGGTCTGTACAGCGCATTCATTGCAATCAGGTCAGCAAATTTCGTCGGTTTCAGTTCGCGCATATATTTCTGCATCCCCGGACTTTCATACTGGAAGATACCAATCGTCCTGCCCTCCTGAAAAAGCTGATATGTTTTAGCGTCATCCAGCGGAATATTATCTGTATCAATATCAATTGCGTGTCGCTGTTTTATGAGTTTAATGGCGTGCTTAATGATGGTTAAAGTCCGCAGGCCTAAAAAATCCATCTTCAGCAAACCAGCGCTCTCGGCCACCGAATTGTCAAACTGCGAGACCAAAATATCAGGATCCTTCGCGGCGATCGCAATAGGAACCAAATTCGAAATATCTTCCGGCGTGATGATGACGCCGCACGCATGAATTCCGGTATTTCTGATGCAGCCTTCCATTTTCTGAGCTGCATTAAGTACGTCGTGACGCTCATCTTCAGGATCGGCCAGGATGTCTTTCATTTCCTGCGCGAGCACTTTGTCTTCGGGCGCGAGTTTTTCAAATTTTGAAAATGCCTTTGCAATATTCATCCCCGGTACGGCGGGTACGAGCTTCGCGATATTGTTGGTTTCAGGAATTGAAACATCCAAAACGCGTCCGGCATCTTTGATGGCAGATTTTCCACCCAAAACCGAATAGGTAATAATCTGAGCTACATTGGTCTTGCCATATTTTTCTACTACCCATTTAATAATTTTATCACGTCCTTCATCGTCAAAATCAATGTCGATATCTGGCATTGAAATACGTTCCGGATTCAGGAAACGCTCAAAAAGCAAATTGTATTCAATAGGATCTACATTGGTGATTCCGGTGCAGTAAGCCACGGCAGATCCGGCGGCGGAACCTCTTCCTGGGCCTACCCAGACGCCCATTTTGCGGGCTTCATTGCAAAAATCCTGTACGATGAGAAAGTAACCTGGATAACCGGTTTTCGCGATTACGTCAAGCTCAAAATCAAGCCTGTCACTGATTTCAGACGTAATTTCGGGATATCTTTTCAGCGCACCTTCGTAGGTAAGATGTCGCAGATACGCATTCTCACCGCGTTTACCGCCATCTAACTGATCTTCTTCATGTAAAAATTCCTCCGGAATGTCAAATTTTGGAAGCAGTACATCACGCTTCAGGGTGTACGGCTCAAATTTCTGGCGAAACTCCGCATAGGCTTCGAATGCGTCGGGAAACTGGATGAATGCCTGTTTAAGTTCTTCGCGGCTTTTAAGATAAAATTCCTTTGAAGGCAGACCCCGTCTTTTACCAAACCCTTTACCGACAGGTGATGAAAGTTTTTCACCATCCTTGATGCAAAATAGAATATCCTGAATGTTTGCGTCCGTCTTGTTTGTGTAAAAAGTTTCATTTTGAGCTAAAATTTTCACCTCATGCTGATCAGCAAAGCCCAATAAAACCTCATTAACATATTCTTCCTCCTCAACGCCATGATTTTGAAGCTGGACGTAGAAATTATCACCGAATGTCTTTTTCCACCATTTAAAAACCTCATGGCCTTTTTGCTCACCAAATTCTAAGACCGTCGCAGGAATATCCCCCGAAATACCACCCGTAAGCGCAATCAGATCGGACTTATGCTCCGCAATCATCTGTTTTGAAATCCTCGGCACGCCGAAATAAAATCCATTTACAAATCCAAGACTTGAGAGTTTAATAAGGTTTTTGTAGCCGTTGAAATTTTTTGCAAGCAAAACGACATTGGTTCTTCGGTCCGGGTCATCTTTCGTAAACTGCTTCTGTTCCGGTCTGTCTGAAATGTAAAATTCGCAGCCAAGCACGGGAACCAGAGGTTCTTTTCGTGGTTCAGGCTCGTTGAAAGTTTGCCCTTCCGCGTTTGCCTGCGCTAATTTATCGAGATAAGACTGATAATTTTTTTCGATGTTGCTATTCGCTTTTTCCACCTCAGCAACAAATTTGAAAGCACCCATTAAATTACCGATATCCACTAAGCCGACGGCAGGAAAATCGTTTGCGAGCGCGTTTGAAATCAGTTCTGAAATGTGCGTGGACGACTGCAGTGACGAATATATGCTGTGATTGTGAAAATTGAAGTATTCGCCAAGTTCGATCTCGTCAAAATCTCCAAAATCAACTGTCTTTTTCTTTTTGGATGCTGAGACTTGCCGGCGGATAACAATCGGAAACGGGGCAAACGGAGCACGATTTGTGTCGCGAAAGTTTTGTATTTCGTCTTCAGTGGTACGCAAGGCTTTGGGCGGAACAATTCCGAGACGTATCATCTCGAAAAAAACCTGTGCCGTCGCATTTACATCGGCAGCTGCGTTATGGGCTTCGTCAAATTTTTCGTTATAGAGCCTTTCGTATAATTCTTCAAGTTTTGGTGATTTATAGCGGCCATTTTTTCCGCCACCAAGCTGACAGAAATCTGTACCGATTTCCATTGTGTCAACCGAAGGTATATCCTGTAAAATATTACTAAAACCAAGACGCAAAAATTCTGCTCCGGCTATTTTGTAATCAAAATCTATATTGTGACCGGCTACTATTTTCGCCTTCTTTAAAACTTCTGAAAACTGCCGAAGCACCTCATGCAAATCCCGTCCTTCTTCACGTGCCATTTTGGTTGAAATACCATGGATGCGGGAGGCATTAAAAGGTATATCAAAACCATCAGGTTTAATTATAAAATCCTGATTTTCAATAAGATTTCCTAATCCGTCATGCAGTTGCCACGCGATCTGTACCATTCGGGGCCAGTTGTTGGCATCAGTGAGTGGCGCATTGAAATTTTTAGGTAAACCGGTAGTTTCGGTGTCAAAAATAAGATACATGAAGCGTGGAAATTTCGGTAAAAATAGGCGTTTATCTTCTTAAATCAAAACTGTCTGACCTGTGGTAGGTGAAAGAAATTTACATAAAAATAAGTATTTTTTAAGCTTATAAAAATCAGGAGATCGCCGCTGGACATCATTAACAAAAAAGACGGCAGATAAAACTGCCGTCCTTCAGATAAATTTAATTTTAAATTTATTTTTTTACAGATTTCACTGTTTTTACAGAACCGTCTTCGTAACGAAGATTGATAAAGTAAAGACCTGATTTCAGCTGACCTAAATTGATTTCGGAAGCTGCAGATAAAGTACGTACTGTTCTGCCGGAAGCATCAGTTACGACAATTGATTTTACCCCTTTGATATCTGAAATCTTCACGACGTCAACAAATGGATTCGGGTAAACCGAAACAGCATCTTTAGACACATTTCCTACTGCAAGGAACTGCTGATAATCTATTGTATAATCTTCTGCCTGACCGTTACCCATCTGGCTGCATCCCGTAGTGAGTGCCACGTGAATTGCAGTGCCCGAAAAGTTATATTTCACTCTCATACGTTTCTGGCCATAAGATACGCCCGCTGGGATGGTAATATTTCCTGTAAGAGTTACCGGATTATCAGTTACTCCCGCTTTTCTGATCATAGTTGCGGTTGTGTTGAAATAAGATTCGCCAGCATCATCGAAGTCACCGTCATTGTTCCAGTCGATGAAAACAGACATTGCCCAGCCATTCACAGGGTTTCCGTTGGTGGTACCAGATACGGTAATTGGTAAAGTAGTCACGTTATCCTTCACCTCGAATATAGTGGATGTGAAGTCCTGATAGTGCGCGAATGCACCAATGGTAGTAGCAGTAGGATCAGAAGTTTTAGTATTTCCTGCAAAGTTTACAGATTTAATAGGCGCAATAGCTGTTGGCTGATTAGTCGTTAGCGCGCAATAAGTAATTACGTTGTTTGTGCTGAAAGTCACTTCCTGGCATCCGGACGCCTGACCTACCGTGTTCCATGGCGTCACGCTGGCGTAGTAAGTGGTATTTGGTGCAAGGGTTACGTTTTGTGAAGTTCCGCTTACTGCAGCATTAAAGACATCTGTACCGCCTGGTGTAGTACCAACCTGCAAAATGTAATTTACAGCAGTTGCAGTTTCATTCCACGAAATAGTATTAGTTCCCGATGCAAGTACGGAACCGTTGCTAAGATTGGTAAATGTAGTACAAGCCGGTGCTGCGCTTACGTTTTGCTGTGCAATGTTGATATCGTCAACATACACATTTCCGTTCGCCGAACCTACTACCCACGCACCGATACCGTAAGCTTGTCCCGGCTGCATTTTGCCTGCAGGGATAGTAGCACTTTTTGTAGCACAAGTAGTGATAGCAGCTGTTCCCAGTGCGGTTCCGGTTCCGATATATTCTACATTCCACTGGTTAGTGGTAGGCAAATAGGTAAAAAGCGCAACATAAAGCGTCCCGTTTGAGTTCGCGGCTTTTTTGTAATTGAAACTTACGTCAACAGCCTGACCATTGTTCAGTTTGCCGAATTCTTCTTCAAGCACTTCAGTAAGCACCATCCAACCTGTCTGCGTCACAGTACCGTTTGTAGTTACAGCACCGATCTGAAGCTGACCACCGAAATCTCCCGAACATGCAGCAGCAGCAGTGAACGTACCGCCGCCAAACTGAGCATACTGTCCGACATCTGTTGCATCTTCAAAATCTGCTAAGTGATTTAGCTGAGCCTGCGCGAAAAAGCTGAAAGCAATTCCACAAGAGAGTAATAATTTTTTCATAAAAAATAAAGATTTAAAATTTTATGTGGTAAATATAATATAAATATGCGAATTTCAAAATGTATGAATAAGTCGCAAAACTTCAGTATCCACTGATGTCATTTCTTAATGGTTTTGATTAATTTATGATAATGCCATTTTTGAGTACTTAACCAAAGATAAAGTTGGCTGCCACCATTTCAGACCGAAACTTCCTCTAAAATTTTTATCTTTGTTAGCTATGGAAACCGAAACTCAGCCGAACATATCACAAGAAATATTAGTAAAAGCCTACAATCATATGATGCTCGCCAAAGCAATGGCAGATATCTATGAAGAAAACCGTACACTTACCCCATATGTTCACAGTACGTCCCGCGGCCATGAAGCAATACAGCTTGCGGCGGCTTACCAGCTGACGTCCGAAGACTGGGTTTCTCCTTATTACCGTGATGAAAGCCTTTTACTCGGGATCGGATTTGAGCCTTATCGCTTGATGCTGCAGCTTTTAGCGAAAGCGGATGACCCGTTTTCAGGTGGACGCTCGTACTACTCTCATCCTTCCAGCCGTGAAGAAAACCTACCGAAAATTATTCATCAGAGTTCTGCCACAGGTATGCAGGCCATTCCCACGACAGGCATCGCGCAGGGCATTAAATATATTGAAGAATTTAAACTTAAAAATTTTGATAACAATCCCGTTGTCATTTGCAGTTTAGGTGATAACTCTGTTACCGAAGGTGAAGTTTCCGAAGCGTTTCAGTTTGCTGCATTACACCAACTTCCGATCATTTTTTTGGTACAGGACAACGAATGGGGAATTTCCGTAACCAAAGAAGAAGCCCGGACGGCGGATGCATACGATTTTGTGGCCGGCTTTACAGGTCTTGGTCGCGTTCGCGTTGACGGGACAGATTTTGCGGCCAGCTTTGAAGCCATGAAAAACGCAGTCGATTTTGTACGGGCCGAACGTAAACCAGTGGTTGTCTGCGCTAAAACCGTCC
Organism: Bacteroidota bacterium; assembly: GCA_023419095.1. Taxonomy (GTDB): domain Bacteria; phylum Bacteroidota; class Bacteroidia; order Flavobacteriales; family Weeksellaceae; genus Kaistella. Next base: position 12,198 of record JAEZYN010000006.1, read on the forward strand.
TTATCGGTCATCATACCTCCGGTGTGCGCCGCGAGTTCTACCGTGATGAAGATGACCTCATTAAACACCGCGGGAAAGACCCTGGAAATATTTTAAAGCAGAAATTAATTTCCGAAGGTTTTGATGAAGAACTTTTAGAGAAAATCGAGATTGACGCAAGAAAAGAAGCAGAACAAGCCTTCCAGAAAGCGCTCGCAGCTCCAGATCCCTCACCGGTGTCGGTAGAAGATTTTGTATTCGCACCAACGCCAATCACGGAAGAAAGCGGTACACGTTCACCTGAAGGTCAGGAGAAGATCGTAATGGTAGATGCGGCCATCCACGCAATTCAGGAACTGATGAGAAAGCATCCGGAAGCTTTGTTATACGGCCAGGATGTCGGTGAAAGGATTGGCGGAGTGTTCCGCGAAACCGTGACTTTAGGAAATAAATTTGGTAAAAAACGCGTTTTTAACACGCCGATACAGGAAGCTTACATCATCGGTTCTACTGTAGGTATGAGCGCGGTAGGTCTGAAACCGATTGTAGAAGTGCAGTTTGCAGATTATATCTATCCGGGAATCAACCAGCTGATTACCGAAATCTCGAAATCGAGCTACTTAAGTAACGGAAAGTTTCCGGTAAGTAACATCATCCGAGTGCCGGTGGGTGCGTACGGAGGCGGCGGACCCTATCACAGCGGTAGTGTGGAAAGTATTCTGGCCAATATCAAAGGAATTAAAATTGCCTTTCCAAGTAACGCAGCCGATTTCAAAGGACTTTTAAAAGCAGCTTTTTACGATCCAAATCCCGTGTTAATGCTTGAACACAAAGGTCTTTACTGGAGCAAAGTTCCCGGTACCGACGATGCAAAAAGAGTTTCGCCGGCCGAAGATTATATCCTGCCTTTTGGCAAAGCGGATGTAATTTTAAAAGCTGATGATCAGCAAATTAAGCAAGGACGCTCGCTTGTCGTGGTAACTTATGGAATGGGCGTTTACTGGGCAAAAGCTGCGGCGAAAAATTTTGAAGGTCAAATTGAAGTCATCGATTTGCGGACGTTAATTCCGTTGGATGAAGAACTGATTTTTGAAAGAGTCCGCGCTCACGGAAAGTGCATCGTACTTACCGAAGAGCAGATTAATAATTCATTCGCAGAGGCACTTGCGCACCGCATTTCAAAAAACTGTTTCAGATTCCTTGATTTGCCGGTTGAAGCCATTGGCGCACGAAATGTTCCCGCAGTCCCCATAAATTTAGTTCTGGAAAAAGAAATGTTGCCCAACGCTGAAAAACTTTCGGAAAGAATTCGGCAGATGCTTTCGGAATAACATTTCAATATTAAAAAAGTTACGTTGCTAAATTTTATAGATTTTAGTCTTAAATCTTTCATTTTTACTTTAAAATATCAAAAAAATGCCCGAAAATATTCAGCAAAAAATCGAGGCGCTGCGGCAGGAAATCCATCAGCACAATTACAGCTATTACACGCTGGATGAGCCAACAATTTCGGATTTTGAATTTGATATGAAGCTTAAAGAATTGCAGGACCTTGAAATACAGTTCCCGCAGTATTTTGATGCCAATTCACCAACGCTTCGTGTCGGAGGGCAGGTTACAAAGGTTTTCCCTACGGTTCAGCATCAGTTCCGAATGTATTCGCTGGATAATTCTTATGACTTCAATGATCTGGATGACTGGGAAAAACGCTTGCATAAAACATTGAATGCACCGGCTGAATTCGTTGCAGAACTAAAATATGATGGCGCCTCAATCTCAATTCTCTACGAAAACGGCAAACTGAAAGAAGCCGTTACCCGTGGTGACGGTTTTCAGGGCGATGAAATTACCTCAAACGTGCGTACCATCTCAGAAATCCCGATGCAGCTTCACGGCGACTATCCGGAGCGTTTCTACATGCGCGGCGAAATTTATCTTACCCGTCAGAATTTTGACAAAATAAACAAAAGGCGCGCGGATGAAGGTCTTGACCCGTTCATGAATCCGAGGAATACCGCGTCCGGAAGTCTGAAGATTCAGGATTCTGCCGAAGTTCGGAGGCGTAGCCTTTCGGCTGCCATGTACCAGTTTGTTGGTGAAAAATCTGCAGCGGAAACGCATTGGGAACAGTTACAGAAAGCCAAATCGTGGGGCTTCAGCATTTCCGGACAGGCAAAACTCTGCAAAAATATAAATGAAGTAAAAGATTTCATCAATTATTGGGAAGAAAACAGGCATACGCTTCCGTTCGATATTGACGGAATCGTGGTGAAGGTAAACAGCCTTGCGCAGCAGCGTACCCTGGGCTTTACTGCGAAATCACCGCGCTGGGCAATGGCTCACAAATACAAAGCTGAGAAAGCTGAGACAGAGCTACTTGCTGTCACTTACCAGGTGGGCCGGACCGGAGCGATAACGCCTGTTGCCAATTTAAGTCCTGTTCTGCTGGCCGGAACCGTTGTTAAACGCGCCAGTTTGCACAATGAAGATATCATCAAAAAGCTTGATCTACACCAAAATGATTTCGTGTATGTAGAAAAAGGCGGCGAAATCATCCCGAAAATCGTGGGTGTGAATTTGGCACGTCGAAAATCAGATTCTGCTGAGATCGAATACATCAAAAACTGCCCGGAATGTGGAACTGAACTAATTCGGGTTGCGGATCAGGCCATCCATTTTTGTCCGAACGAATTGCATTGTCCGCCGCAGGTAATCGGCAGGATGATTCATTACGTTTCGCGGAAAGCTTTAAATATTGAGAATTTAGGCAGCGAAACCATCGAACAGTTATACCGCGAAAAAATGGTCGAAAATCCTGCAGATTTTTACGCGTTAACCAAAGAACAGTTGCTCCCGCTCGAACGTATGGCGGAAAGGTCTGCCCAGAACATTATTAAAGGTATTGAAGATTCAAAAAATGTCCCGTTTGAAAAGGTGCTTTTTGGTATCGGAATAAAACATGTAGGCGAAACTGTCGCTAAAAAGCTGGTTAAAAATTTCAGCACGATAGACCAATTGATGACTTCAACGGTCGAGGAACTTGTTCAGGTTGAGGACATCGGCGCAAAAATCGCTGTGAGCATCACTGAATTTTTCCAAAATCCTGAAAATATCCTGATGATCGAGCGACTGCGCTCTTATGGTGTACAACTTGAAAAAAATTCCGCTGCGACCGAAGTTCTAAGCACCACATTGCAGGACAAAACTTTTTTGTTTACCGGCAAACTTTCACTTTTCACGCGAGAAGATGCCGAAGATATGGTGGAAAAACATGGCGGCAAAAATATTTCGGCAGTCTCAAAAAATCTTAATTATCTCGTCGTTGGCGAAAAGGCCGGCAGCAAGCTTAAAAAAGCGCAGCAAATTGGCACCATCGAAATCATTGATGAGCAGCAGTTTCTGGATTTGCTGGGAGCGAAACTTAAAAATTAATTCATCAAATGATCAAACTCCTACTTTCGTCAGAGAACCCTGAACATTATATTCAGAAATTTGCATTTTTCACTGAAAATACATGGAAAGACCAGCAGAATGATTTTAAAGTTCCGGCAGCGCATTTTTCCGGAAAAAAGGATGAGGTATTTGTTGACGTTTCAGGTGAAAAAATTTCGTATCTAATTGGACTTGGAGATGAAGCGAATAATTTCCACAATATCGCATCGAAATTTTCACATAGCTATAAAAGCCGATTCAGCGCGGGAACAACCGTTTTGGAAATTGCTCACTTTAACGAAACCGAACAGCAAAATATACTATCAGGTCTCTTCCTGGGCACCTACAGCTATCCTTTTTCGAGCACGCACCGGTTCTATGACAACAGTTTTAAACTGTTTGTACCGGGTCTGGAGGAGGAAACTTTAAATAAAGTTAAACAAAGAGCACAGGCACTCTGCAATGGTCAGTTTGCGTGTATGGACTGGCTCAATAAGCCGCAGAACGCGAAACGAATCCCCGAATTCACTTCCTATTTAAAAGAAATTGCAGATAAATACAGTTTCAGAATTACAATTTATAACCGTGAAGAATGCGAAAAGCTTGGCCTTGGTGCTTTTTTATCGGTAAACCAGGGCAGCGCGCAGGAAGCAGCGTTCACGATCCTGGAATACAGTGGCGGAAAAGCTGACTCAAAAACCGTAGGTCTCGTGGGTAAATGCATCCTTTTCGATACGGGCGGAATTTCCATTAAAGGCTCTGAAAACCTTCACTATATGAAATCGGATATGGGCGGCGCTACAGCGGTGATCGGTGCAATGATCAGTGCAGCGGAGCTTAATTTGCCTTTAAATATAGTTTCAGTATTACCAATAACCGATAACGCGGTTTCAAATACGGCTTACGTACCCAGCGATGTGGTGAAAGCCTACAACGGCAAAACGATCGAAGTCTTAAACACCGATGCTGAAGGGCGCCTCACACTCGCCGACGGCCTCTCCTATTTAGTTAGAAATTACAAGACCGACGCTGTAATCGACCTGGCAACGCTTACGGGAAGCGCGGTACGGATGTTCGGAAACACCTGCGCGCCGTATTTTTCAAACAATTCAGATCTGAAAAATGCACTTGAAAGATCGGCTGAAAAAACAAATCAGAAACTCTGGAATTTACCGTTATGGCACGTTTGGGAGGAAGAACTTCACAGTGATGTAGCCGATTTTAAAAATATTTCTGCAAAACCGTATGGCGACTGCATCGTGGCTGCGAAATTTTTAGAGCAGTTTATCGATTCTCATCCTGCGTGGGCACACCTCGACATTGCGGGCGTGGCGTTTGGTAATGTTCAGTACATGAAAGATAAAGGTGCCACGGGCTACGGGGTGCAGTTGCTTACTGATTTTCTTGAAAATTTTAATTAAAAAATTAGCACAGTACGATATTTCTCAGTAAACTTGAATACGCGTTTACGGAATTTGAACGTTTGAAGACAATTTATTGCGATTGATATTCAAACATATTAATATTTTTCCGATAAAATAAGCGTATTCAAATAAATACTATGACCGGAAATATTGTCTGCATCGCCAGTTACCACAAAGGTGACCACTTTATTGACGAGCTGAAAAAGCTCGGTCACAGCGTTATACTTATTACTTCCGCAAATTTGAAGGACAAAAGTTGGCCCTGGCACGCAATAGATGAGGTCTTTTATATGCAGGAAATTGCACATTCTACGTGGAATCTTGACGATTTGGTGAAAGGTTTTTCGCACCTGATGCGAAGTCGCCGAGTAGATGCAGTGGTCGCTTTGGATGATTACGATGTTGAAAAGGCCGCGATGATACGCGAAACATTTCGCATTCCCGGGATGGGACAGACAACCCACCGGTATTTCCGTGATAAGCTGGCTATGCGGCAGCGTGCAAAAGAAGCAGGAATAGATGTTCCCGAGTTTTCGTCTGTATTTAATGATGATGTCTTAGCAGAATTTACGTCTTCAGTTGCACCGCCGTGGGTACTTAAACCGCGGTCGGAAGCGGCTGCGGCAGGCATCATCAAGGTAAACTCCATTGCTGAGCTGCAAAAAGCATTTGAAAAAATCGGTGAAGAAAGACATCTTTTTTTGATTGAAAGTTTCAAGCCCGGCGATGTGTTTCATGTTGACAGTCTTATTTTCAATCGGAAAATCCTTTTTACATCGGTCTCCCAGTATCTCTCGCCTCCGATGGAGGTTTCGCATGACGGTGGCGTCTTCAGAACTAAAACTTTAGACAAAAGTTCAGAAGAGTTTCTTTCGCTGGAAGCGGTAAATGCTATGGTCCTGCAGAGTTTTGGTCTCGTGAACGGCGCGACACACACCGAATTTATTCGAGGTAAAGACGACGGAAAATGGTATTTTCTGGAAACAGCGTCGCGCGTTGGCGGTGCCCACATTCCGGATTTGGTAGAAGCGTCGTCAGGAATAAATCTTTGGCGCGAATGGGCAAAAATTGAAAGTGCCCTGCTCATAAAATCAACGTATACAATTCCGGAAACCCAGTCGTTTCATTCTGGCCTTATTGTGGCTCTCATCAGGGAAAAATCGGTGCGTCTAAACGATTTTGAATGTGAAGAACTCATAAAAATTCTGCCGCTCGATTACCATGCAGGGCTGGTTTATAAATCTCTGAACGCTGGAGGGATTGAGCGGCGCCTCGACGAAGCCGCTGATGTGATCATTAGGAATTATCTTAACATTCTGCCACCAAGATCGAAGACGGTTTCGTAAAAATATTAATGATTAACATAAGTAAACATGCCGAAAATAGAACATACAGATTATTACTCACATATTCTCGGGATGTCTGTAAAGGTGGAGGTTACCGGACATTTTGGCTATCCCCTTATCATGTTTCCGACATCGCAGGGACAATACACGCAGAATCATGATTTTAAGCTGAATGAAAGTATTGAAGATGTTGTAGAAAAAGGCAAGCTAAAACTATACAACCTGCAAACCATCGATGAATACTCATTCTATAACAAAAATATTCACCCTTCTGAACGGATCAGAAATTATGAACGCTATGTGCAGTTTCTTTTACAGGAGTTTGTCCCCTACATCCAACGGCTGCATTCCGAACATCGGGTCGCTGTTGCGGGCGCAAGTTTTGGTGGTTACCATGCGTCCAATTTTGCATTTAGATATCCAGATATTGTATCGCATCTTTTTTGCATGTCAGGCGCGTTCAACATCCGGAATTTTAT
>JAEZYN010000076.1 GCA_023419095.1 Bacteroidota bacterium
GAATTTCTCTACGGTTTCAAATTCAGATAATCTGGCTGAAGGTGTGGACAGCAAGTCTAAAATCGGATTCCAGGCAGGTCTGTTCATGAATGCACCAATTGGTGAAAACTTTAGTGTACAGCCAGAAGTGCTTTATAACAGCCTTGGTGCTAAATTGACAGGAAATGATGAAATCGGTAATGACGGATCTTTGAGACTAAACCTTGATTACATCTCTGTTCCGGTAATGTTGCAATATAACGCAACTCCATCATTCTATCTTGAAGCGGGTCCACAGTTCAGTTTCCTAGTAGATTCAAAACTAAAAACTGAGGTAAATGGTGAAACTGAAAGCGTAGATCTTGATAACGACGATTTCAATTCATTTGACTTCGGTATCGGTTTAGGTGCTGGTTACTGGTTCGTTCCTAACTTCGGTATTAACGCAAGATATGTTGCTGGTTTTACGGATGTTGCTAAGAATAACGACAGCGATACTACCTACAAGAACAATGCATTTCATCTTGGTTTAGCGTATAAATTCTAATCACGCTGATAAAATAGAAAAGGTTGAGAAATTCTCAACCTTTTTTTTATTCGTCTGTGTAATCCGGGTTTGGCCCCGGCGGCACCGGATAAATTTCGGTAAAGCAGCCAAAACAGTGATCGCTGCTGCCCAATATTTCTTTTAGATTATCCATACTCAGAAATTCGAGGGAATCTACACCGAGATAATCCCGCAGCTCGGGCGCTGTCATATTGGCAGAAATAAGATCATTTTTAGACGGAGTATCAATACCTAGATAGCACGGAGCAATGATCGGTGGTGAAACGCTTCTAAAATGGATTTCTTTCGCGCCCGCATCTTTCATAATTTTCACAAGCCGCTTCGAAGTAGTTCCCCGAACAATAGAATCATCAATGATTACTACCCTTTTGCCACGGATTTCGGAGATAATCGGATTCAGTTTCAAATTTACAATTCTCTCGCGCATATCCTGTGTCGGCACTATAAAGCTGCGTCCGATGTAGCGGTTTTTGATCAGAACCGGCCGAAACGGTATTCCGGACGCTTTTGAAAATCCAATTGCCGCCGGCACGCCGGAATCCGGTACCCCGATGACAATATCCGCATCCACAGGCGACTGCTGCCAAATCTTCTCGCCCGATTTTTCGCGTATTTCATGAACATTGATGCCTTCCAGCGTGGAATCCGGTCTGGCGAAGTAAATATACTCGAACGCGCAGATTCTGCGGCGGCAATTTTCCTTTACTAAAAAAGATTTTAAACCCCGCTCATTTTCGCTGGTGTAAACTATTTCGCCCGGCAGAATATCGCGAACATATTGCGCGCCCACAGCATCCAGTGCGACAGATTCGGACGCGGCTACAAATGTGTTCTCATCTACTGCTCCCAGCACCAGCGGCCGGATTCCGTTGAAATCACGGAAGGCGAAAAATTTATTGCGCGTCATGCCGACTACTGAATAGGCACCTTCAATCTTTTCCATCGTCGCTTTTATGGCGCCACGCAAACCAAGATCCAGATTCTTCTGGATAAGCCTTAAAATAACTTCTGAGTCTGAAGTTGCTCTGAATACGACGCCTTCAGCTTCAAGTTCTTTTTTAAGGGCGTCAGCGTTGGTGAGATTGCCGTTGTGCGCGATAGAAAGAATGATCTGATCGTATTCATTTTTTGCAAAAAACGGCTGAAAGTTGTACTTCTTTTTATCACCCGCGGTGGTATAACGCGTATGCCCGATCGCAGAATTTCCCATGAAAGTTTCAGGTTCACGGATATTTTTGTACACGTCCAGAACAAGGCCTTCATCTTTGATATTGAAAATGCGCCCTTTATTCATGACCGAAATACCGCACGCTTCCTGGCCGCGGTGCTGCAACGCAAAAAGCCCAAATTGCGAGAGTGAAAAAGTATCCAGATCCCTGTCTGAATAAATACCGAAAATTCCGCATTCTTCAGCGGGCGAATCGTGCATATCATCACTCTTCAGCAGGTTGCGACCATACATCCTGTCTTTAAACTGCGCTAAATATTTCTTTTTTTGTGATTCTAAATCGTGCATGATGCTTTTAAAAATAATTACTTGCCCAAAACTTTTTTCAGGCGCTCATGTATTTCCACATAAGCTTCGGTTACTTCGCCCAGATCTCGTCGGAATCTGTCTTTATCGAGTTTTTTCATCGTATCCCGATCCCAAAGCCGGCAGGTATCAGGTGAAATTTCGTCTGCAAGAATAATTTTTCCGTCCGGTGTTTTGCCGAGCTCAATTTTAAAATCAACCAGAATAATATTCATGCGTTCGAAGAGTTCAATCAGAATTTCATTAATGTCAGAGGTTAGCTCATACATTTCATCGAGTTCTTCATATGTCGCTACACCCAGAAAAACCGCATGGTGGTCATTGATAAGCGGATCACCAAGCTCGTCGTTTTTCAGGCACAGATCGAAAATAGTAACCGGTGATTTAATGCCTTCCGCCACGCCAAGTCTTTTGGCCATACTGCCTGCTGAATAATTCCGGACCACCATTTCAAGTGGAATAATGTTGACTTTTTTCACAAGCTGTTCACGTTCGTCAAGCTGTCTGATGAAGTGTGTCTGTATACCTTTTTGATTTAAATACTCAAAAATCAGTGTAGTAATAGCGTTATTCATCTCACCTTTGAGGTCTACGCTGCCTCTTTTTTGTGCATTAAAGGCCGTTGCGTCATCTTTAAAACGAACGATCACTTCATTAGGATTCGCTGTTTCGAAAATCTGTTTCGCCTTGCCTTCGTATAACATTTTTCCCCTTTCCATTCTTTAGTTATGATTTTATAGCGTTTAAATTTGGACTAAAATACCTGCCATAATGGCAATTCCGAAACTCAGCAACGTACCGATAAGGACGTATTCGGTGAGTTTTCGCTGCTTCGCCTGAGCCAGATCACTGAAACGGAAAACCGATTTTGCCGCGATCATGAAGCCTACTCCTTCCCAATGATTCAATAAAATAAAAACAAACACAAGCAAACGCTCCAGAATGCCGATATATTTTCCGGCGTTGATTAGCGATTCCGTTTGTTTATCTGCAGCTGAGGTCTCTTCCGGGGTCCAGATTGAGATCAAAGTTTTTATTAAAATCGACGTTGGTACCGTAAGGAAGATGACTGCAGTAGCAAGCCGGATATTTTCCGGCGAGAAAATGTCGGACCAGCGCAAATACGGATAATAAATTTCAGAAACGACCGCAATCACGATCAGATGCAGAGCCTGATCAGCAAAAAACCAGGTTCTTTTGGTATTTCGTGTCTGAAAGTGAAGTTTTAAACTGTCTATTATTAAATGTGTACCAGCGATTGTAGCAGCGATCCACCAAAGTTTCAGATTCCACAACACAATGATTACCAGTGCAAAATGGATAATAATATGCAGGTAAAGATAGATACTTGCTGATTTTTTCCGTTCTTTATGTGTCACCCATGCGTTTGGCTGGAGAAGAAAATCTCCCAAAAGATGAGCTAATATAAGGAGCGTGAAAATCATTTAAAGTTCGGCTATTTTCTTCCTGAAAAACTGGTTGGTTTCATAGATGAGTTCATAATTGGCGCGTTTGAGACGCTGGCTTACCGACGATTGTGAAATACTGAAGTCCCGTGCCAGCTGCTCCTGTGTAATGTCGCTCTGGGTGAGCATCCGGTGGATAATTTCTGCCGTGGCGACAGACCAGCTGTCAAAATCTATTGAAGCCCATTTAAAAAGGATATTCAAATCACGGTTCACATTGTCGTTTTCAGTTCTTATTGCGAACGTACGGCCTTCGGCTTTTATTTCGTTCAGCAGCCGCCCGGAATTCACATAAGCGGAACCATTGGATTCTGTGATTTTCTCGGAACGAAAAACTTCGTTTCCTACGCCGATGGCGAGGCGCACATCGAGGTTTTCAATATTTTTAATCAAAGACTTTATCATAAGTGCTTTCGCAAAAGCATCATCAACACTGCATTTCATCTGAAATTCGTCACCGCGGTATATC
>JAEZYN010000139.1 GCA_023419095.1 Bacteroidota bacterium
CAAAGGAGTGGATGAATGGAAAGAGATAATGAGCAGCTTTGGACTGGGCGAATTCTTGAACAATGATTTGGCGGTAGGCGCGCGGGGAAGGATTCCAAGTGGCGCCTTTTATGAGAAAAGAAGCGGCAAGAAAGACTGGAGTTCTTCATACACGATGAATGGTTCTATCTTTAATGGTATGGGTCAGGGTGACGTTCTTCTTACTCCGCTTCAGATGGCCAATGCTACCGCGGCGATTGTAAACCGCGGCTGGTATTTTACACCGCACATCGTGAAGGCCATTGACGGAAGACCAAATCCTGATCCGAGATTTAAAGTAAAACACAAAACGCTTGTTGACCCAAAGCATTTTGAGCCTATCATAAAAGGTATGGAAGCGGTAGTAAACGCCGGCACCGCGCGAAGTCTGAAATCAAAGGACTTTACGATGCTGGCGAAAACCGGTACTGCGCAGGTTCCTCAGGGAAAAGATAATTCCATATTTGTTCTCGCGGCACCGGCAGAAAATCCGAAAATTGTGATAGCAGCCGTGATGGAACATGCAGGCTTTGGTGCAACGTGGGCCGGGCCGGCTGCGGCGGTAATCGCGGAAAAATATCTTACCGGCGACGTGAAAAGGGAGCATCTTTATAAAAAACTTACAGGCGCCAGCTTTATGCCTGAATACAAAAGACAATGGGTTTCTGAACTGAAAAGAAAAGGTCTGTACCGCGAGCCGAACAGAGATTCCGCAGCGCTGGAAAACATCAATGACAGCCTTAAAATAATCAGTAACAATGCTGTACGCGCTAAACTCATCATTAGAAAAGACTCTCTTCAGCGGAAACTTAACTCAAAAATCTCACGCTAATGAAATGGGCAGAAGGTCTGGATAAACTCAGCATATTTCTTTATCTGGCGATTTCGTTGTTTGCAGTTGCCAATATCTACAGCGTAGATGCAGGTCTCGGTAAGAAGCAATTTATTTTTTTCGGGATTTCTGTGGTGGTGGGACTCGTCATCTTTGCGATGAGAACTAAATTTTTCGAGAACTTTTCAGGTATATTTTATTTTACCGGACTGCTGCTTTTGATTGGGCTTTTTCCGTTCGGTACCGAAATATTAGGCCAGAAAAACTGGTATAAATTCGGTGGCTTTACTATGCAGCCGGTGGAATTTGCCAAAATCGGCATCGCACTCATGCTTGCCAACTACGTTTCGGCAGGCGACTTTGATCTTCGCCGGAAAAAATCTTTATGGAGTGTGATTGCCATCATCGCGGTGCCTGCCATTGTTGTACTCGCCATTCCCGATGTCGGTTCACTGCTCGTTTTCATGGCTTTTTTCATTGCACTGTACCGTGAAGGACTGAGCGGTTGGCTGTTTGGTGTCGGTGGTATCATTGCTGCGGTATTCCTTGTTGCTCTGGCGGTAGATCCCGTTTATGTGGTTGCGGCCGTTGCATGTATTCTGGGATTGGTGCTGTTCATGAACAGACAAACTATCCATTGGAACGTCATCTCAGTTTCGTCTTTTGTAGGAATTTTCCTGTTGTTGTCCGGCCTCTCATACAGTGCGCCGACTATTTTAGAAAAATTGCCCAAACATCAGCGTGAAAGGATAGAAGTGCTCTACAAAGGCGAGAAAGCGTTCCGCGACACATCCGGCTACAACCTTCTTTATTCCAAAACGGCTATTGGCTCCGGTGGATTCTTTGGAAAAGGCTATATGGAAGGCTCTGTAACACGCGGAAAATTCGTGCCCGAACAGGAAACCGACTACATATTCTGCACCGTGGGCGAAGAATGGGGCTTTTTCGGCGCTTCAATGCTCGTTATTTTTTATGCGGTTTTTATCGGACGTATCTATTACCTTTCAGAGCGTCAGAAAACCACGTTTAATCGTGTCTTCGGCTATAGTTTTGCCTCTATTTTGCTTATGCACTTCACCATCAATCTCGGGATGGTAATGGGCCTATTTCCTACTGTGGGTATCCCTCTGCCGTATTTCAGTTATGGTGGCAGCTCATTTCTGGCCTTTTCTATCATGACATTCATCTTCTTTAAGCTGAATTACGCAGACCGCAACAGTTTAGTCTGATATCACTTTTTAAATTTTTTTGGGCGGACATTTCGCGCTTTCCGCTGCAATCTTTTTTGCTGCGCTCCGCTGCGCAAAAAAGGATTTCCGCTGCAATCGCGACCGCATTTCGTCTATAATTAAGAAAGGCGGCGCTATGAAACAGTAGAAATGATTACGTTGAATCCTGTTGAATACTTCAGGCCGGCGCACAAAAAAACCACCTTTCAAAAGGTGGTTCTGAGCCAGATAAATAATCTGTTTAGTTGTTGGCAAAGTTATTTTGGAAGGTATCGATAGACAATACTCTTTTTGCAAATCTGAATTTTGGTCCCCAATAAGAATCACTCAGGTTAGAAACCATTACGCCCCGGGAAGTAGCAGCATGGATAAATCTTACCTCACCTTCGCTTGTCACATCTTCAACGATTCCAACGTGCGAAATGCGTCCGCGGCCTTGTGAGAAAAATACCAAGTCACCTTTCTGAAGATTTTCTTTTTCTACTTTCTCACCTTGCTGTGCCTGTGATGCGGCCACTCTTGGAAGTGTAATGCCAGTTACAGCGCCAAAAACCGAAAGTACGAATGCGGAACAGTCAATTCCTCTGCGCGTCATACCGCCGTATTTATATGGAGTTCCAAGGTAAGTTTCGGCTTCAGCTAAAATATCATCGATTTTTTTAGTAAAATGAAGCGTCTTGGCAATCTCATCTTTTCTGATGGTGGCTTCCATGGTTCTTGCCGCAGCAAGTTTTTCGTCCTGGAAGTTGGTAAGAAGCTGTGCTTTGGCAACTTCTAGTTTCTTTTGATCGATCGCTGCCAGTTTGGCATCTGATTTGTATTCTTTATTATATGTAGCAGGGGCTGAGACTACGTAGTTAGAAACGCATGACTGCAATGAAAAAGCAGCGGTAACAGCTAATACGTAAGACAGAACTCTTCTCTTCATATATATTTGATTTTCTGTGTTAATACTTAGTACTTCGTTTGAAATGCAAAGCAAAATTAGGTATTATGGCCAATGCGCGGGTTAAAACACCCCTTGGCGCAAAGGTGTTTTAACACTTTTTAACATTTTTATTTTGAATGTTAAAGGAAAAGAATCAGCAATCCCTTTATTCAAGGGATTGCTTTTTTTATTTCTTTAAGAATTGTTAACATTTATAATGTCTATGAATCTTATTTTGGCTGTCTATATCTGCCAATTAAATGATAAACCTCAGCTAATCAGCTGAGGTTCATTTATATTATCGAGTAAATAGCAGTTCCCGGTATTTTGTCAGAGGCCAAAGTTCATCATCGACGAGCATTTCCAGTGCATCTGACGCACTTCTCAAAACATCAAAATACGGCAGCACTTCATCGCGGAACGCAAAAGCCACTTCCTGCGAAGATGATTTACCTTTTGCCTCCGAAATTGCATTTAAGAGATTTTCGCTTTCAACTTTCAGAACCGATACATAATCGGATATTTGTGAAATCATGTTCATCTGTTCCTTTGCAAAATTCTTAAACTCTGTGTCTCCAAAGATTTCCTTGAGTCCTTTTACATTTTCAATCAGTCGGTTCTGGTAATTGAGCGCACACGGAATAATGTGGTTCCGCGCAATATCTGCCAATACGGTAGCTTCGATGGCGATTACCGACGCGTATTTTTCAAGTTTGACTTCGTTACGCGCTTCAATTTCGCGGTGCGTATAGATTCCCAAATCTTCGTACAGGGCTACAAACTTCGGATCGAGTTCTCTTTCGAGCGCTTCCGGTGTGGTCTTCAGGTTATTAAGACCTCGTTTTTTCGCTTCTTCAGCCCAGTCGTCGGAATATCCGTCGCCTTCGAACATTATATTTTTTGATTGCTTAATATATTCACGCAGAATATTGAAGATGGCTTCATCCTTTTTCAGTCCGTCCTTATATATAAGTGTGTCAACTTCATTCTTAAACGTCTGAAGTTGCTTCGCCATGATAGAGTTCATCACCGTCATTACCTCGGCGCAGTTTGCGGAAGAGCCTACAGCGCGGATCTCAAATTTATTTCCGGTAAATGCAAATGGCGACGTTCGGTTACGGTCGGTATTGTCAAGCAGAATTACGGGAATTTTGCCGACGACATTCAGTTTAAGTTCAGTCTTCTCTTCGGGTGACAGTTTTCCGTCTTTCACTTTTTCAAGTTCTTCCAACACACTGTAAAGTTGCGTGCCGATAAAGGCGGAAATAATTGCCGGTGGTGCCTCGTTTGCGCCCAAACGATGGTCATTGCTTGCGGAAGCGATGCTTGCTCTCAGCAAGTCAGCATAATCGTGCACCGCCTTCAGCGTATTAACGAAGAAGGTGAGGAACTGCAGATTCTTCTTTGGGTTTTTTCCAGGACTTAATAGATTTTCGCCGGTGTCTGTAGCAAGGCTCCAGTTGTTGTGCTTGCCGCTACCGTTCACGCCCGCAAAGGGTTTTTCGTGAAAAAGAATATGGAAATGATGTTTGTGGGCCACACGCGCCATGATATCCATCAAAAGCGAATTGTGATCTACGGCTACGTTTGCTTCTTCAAACATTGGTGCCAGCTCAAATTGGTTCGGTGCCACTTCATTATGCCGCGTCGTTACCGGAATTCCGAGTTTCATCGACTCAATTTCGAGTTCTTTCATGAAGTTCATCACTCTCGTCGGAATAGAACCGAAATAATGATCGTCCAGCTGCTGGCCTTTCGCCGGAGAATGTCCCAGCAAAGTTTTTCCGGTTATTACAAGATCTGGACGCGACTGATACAGCGCTGAGTCCACAAGAAAATATTCCTGCTCCCAGCCTAATGTAGGTGTAACTTTCGTGACATTCTTGTCAAAATAGGCACGGCAAACATCGGTAGCCGCTTCATCTACTGCATTTAAGGCTCGAAGAAGAGGTGCTTTATAGTCTAATGTTTCGCCTGTGTACGATATGAAAATAGAAGGAATGCAAAGTGTAGTACCCATTATGAAAGCGGGCGAAGTTGGGTCCCACGCCGTGTATCCGCGTGCTTCAAACGTATTTCTGATACCGCCGTTAGGAAATGATGATGCATCGGGTTCCTGCTGAATCAGCATGCTGCCACTGAACCTTTCAATCGCGCGGCCACCGCCACCTTCGATAGGTGTGAAAAATGAATCGTGCTTTTCTGCGGTAGAACCGGTAAGCGGCTGAAACCAGTGCGTATAATGTGTCGCACCTTTTGAAAGTGCCCAGTCTTTCATGGCCACTGCAACCTGGTCTGCGATGTGCCGTGGAATTTTAACGCCTTTCTTGATCGCGTCCATGATAGAACCGAAAGCTTCTTTGGTTAAGTATTCCCGCATGGTTTCTTCGGAGAATACATTTGTGCAGAACAGCTCAGAAAGTTTTGCCGGAACGGTAACTGCATTGTCTTTTCTGAAATTTTTAAAAGAGAGGGTCTCTAATGCTTTGAATCTTAAATATGACATGGTATGTGTTTTTTATTGGGGGTAAATGTACAAAAATTTGCTTTTTTCCAAATAAAAAAATAAAATAACAGGGGTAAAATTTTTATTACATGAATCGATGTTAGCTTTTTTGCTATTTATAGGTCTCCTTTATTTCTGATAATTTGTTTCGATAACAATGGGCGTGGATAAATGCGATCTCCCGCGTCCCGACCTGAGTGGAGCTCTTTTTTGCGACACGCAGTGGAGCAAAAAAAGCGGGAACGGAGGGCGGATAAGACGCCCAAAAAAATAATTCAGGCATATGTACTGGAAAATGCGCGGTGTTTACGGTAATTAAATTCCAAAATAGCCAGGTGTGTTTAAGCAACTGATATGCTTCAGCCCAAGTGGAACCGGAAATTTGAATGATATGTATTATCTTTGCCAAAAGATACACTATGGTAAATTCTCGTGCACGCGAAACTACAGAAGCTATCGAAAGGCTTTATGTTTCAATGCGACACCTTTTCTATCGCGGTTTTTTCAAACCTTCCGGGATCTCCGGCGAAAGTCTTCGCTCTCTCTTAATGACAATCAACCCAGAAATCTACGGAACGATGGGTATTCCGAACAAAATCGAGCTTGATGGCCTGCTTTATGTGCTGGACCGTCTGCCCGAAGGTATTGAAGAATGCTCGTTCATCCACCTTACGTCCGACGAAGGCTTTGAGAAAGGCAGTTTTGAGGTCATTGTCCCGAAAAAAAGAAGAAGGAACTGCTACCGCATCGACGAGCACCAAATGAATATTGAAGTCCTTTTGGGCCGCTCCGAAATCTATGATATCCTGACGCACCTTACCTTTTTATATATAGAAGCAGATAAAATCCGCAGTCTGGCGTTTGTTTCTGATGAAGATGACAGACCGACACGCGCGTGGCGAATCATTGAAGAAGTTGCCAGAGGCGAGAAAAAATACAGCCGCAAAGAGAAAGAAGTGGCGCTCATTCATCTGTCGTCACTGCTCGGACGTACCTTTGACGAAACGCTGAATGCTTACAACAATTTTGGTGATGATGCAAATCCGGACCGTCTTTTCAAGATCATTTATCATTTAGGGAACGAAAGTTTTAATGATTTAAAGAAAATCCGTGAGCGCGAAGTGCATTTCTCCGCGATTCTTCGCGAGAGGGTCGGCCATCATTTTTTTGGTGAAAAGTGGGCAAATAAAGTAAAGACTGTTTTAGCGGAAAACGATTTGCAGATGCGTCCGTTACACATTATTTCGGCCAATATGCATTCGGTGAAGAATATGCTTTACGGAAACGATGCCTTAGGGAAAAAGGCGACGAAATCTGTTGATTTTAAGCTTTACGAAGATATTTCAAACAAAAAAGCGCTGCAGGAAAAAGTGCTTACGCACAGCCAGAAGGCCGGACTTATCTATATTGATGACCAAAGCGGAAGCAACATCGACGTGCAGATTATCGATCTGGCTAAAACGGATCTCAGCAACACCCCTTTTGCGGATGAAGATTTCGCGTCTGATGATGTGATCATGGTGTTCGATTATGCTTTCGGTGAACAGGCGTACGAAATTATGGATGAACTGTTGCGGCCATACGAGTATAATGAAGAAGTCTATACGATGAAGGTAAAATCGATATCAATTATGGGTAAAGCCGGCATACTGATGGGTGGCAAAGGCGACATCATGATACCGACTTCGCACGTGTTTGAAGGAACGGCGGACAATTATCCGTTTGAAAATGCACTTTCTCTTGAAGATTTCGAAGATGATGAGCTGCAGGCTTTCGAAGGCGGAATGGTGACGGTTCTTGGAACTTCGCTTCAGAATAAGGACATATTGAGATATTTCATGGATACTTCCTGGAAGGCAATTGGTCTTGAGATGGAAGGCGCGCACTATCAGAAAGCAATTCAGGTTGCGTCGAAAATCCGTCATCACATTTCGGAAGATCTGTTTGTGATGTATGCATATTACGCTTCGGATAATCCTTTGGAAACAGGCTCAACGCTTTCTTCGGGCGGCTTAGGTTTGACGGGTGTAAAGCCGACCTACTTAATTACTTTAAAAATTCTTGAAAAAATATTAGCCAGCGGAAAACCGCAGCAATAAAAATTAAGATTATAACTAAATCCCTTTTAAACATGCTTTAAAAGGGATTTTTAGTGTCTAAATGGCAGGGTTGTCTCAAAATTCTTATCTTTCGGCTTCTTTTAAAATTTTACAGAATGAACAAAGGACTTTTTCTGATTTTTGTTTTTATTTTCGGAATTTCGCACGCGCAGCAGGGCGCTTACTATCAGCAATTCGCCAAGTACAAAATGGATATTGATGTGGATGCACCGAATTTCACCTACAAAGGAAATCAAACCATCACCTATACAAATAATTCACCCGATGAACTGAAAGTGGTGTATTTCCATTTGTACTGGAATGCCTTCAAACCCGGCTCCATGATGGATCAGAGAGTTCAGAATCAGGGTAAAAACGGTGACTCGCGTCTTCAGCGTGACGGTATTTCGCGCCTTGCATCGATACCAAAAGGTGAGGAGGGAGCCCAGAATATCCGCTGGATCAAACAAAATGGTAAAGATTTAAAATTTGAAGTTCAGGAAACCATAATGAAAGTGGTTCTGAACACGCCAATAAAGCCTAATTCTTCAACGACTTTTTCAATGGAATGGGATGCTGTAATTCCGCACCAGATTCGTCGTGCCGGCCGCAACAACCGTGAAGGAATTGACATGACGATGACGCAGTGGTATCCGAAGATTGCGGAGTACGACTATGACGGCTGGGCAACGTTCGACTACATCGGGCGCGAATTCCACGCCCCGTTTGCGGACTTTGATGTAACTATTAAAATTGATAAAGATTATGTAATAGGTGCAGGCGGGACTTTAGAAAATGCTACTGAAGTTAAAGGTTATGATGCGGCTGCTAACATTAAAACCGACAATAAAAACAAAGCAACCTGGCGGTGGACGGCGAAAAACCTGCTCGATTTTGCCTGGGCCGCAGACCGCGATTATACGGTGGAAGAATTTACGGTGCTCGACGGGCCGAAAGTGTATTACGTTTACCAAAAGAGTGAAAAAACCGCGCTTTGGGAAGAATCCAAGCCTTACGTTACCAAGTTTTTTCAATTGATGAACGCTGCTTTCGGGCGGTATGTTTATCCATCGTACTCATTTATTCAGGGCGGTGATGGCGGAATGGAATACGGAATGTGCACCATGATCCTGGGTGAAGGCCGTTCCCTTGAGGGTTTAGTTGGACTGATGGTGCATGAAGGTGGGCATTCGTATAATCAACAGATTTTGGCATACAACGAAAGCGTTCGTCCGTGGATGGATGAAGGTTTCACGAGCTATTACGACGATTATGTGATGCACCAGCTTTTCCCACCGAAAGAGCCTGTTGCCAATCCTTTTGTAGGATCGATCAGGTCTTATGTGAATTTTACGAAAACAGGCAAAGAAGAACCCGCTGTTTGGCTGGCCGATCATCATGATAACGGCAGCGCTTATTCAATTGCATCTTACGTTAAAGGCGATTTGTTTCTCGTACAGCTTGGCTACATTATCGGTGAGCAAAATCTGTCCCTTGTGATGAAAGAATTTTATAGTCAATGGAAGCTTAAGCATCCTACAGACCGAGATTTTATGCATATTGCGCAGAAGATTTCAGGTATGGATCTGAAGTGGTTTCATCACTATTGGATCAATACAACCAAAACGATTGATTACGCCATCAAAAACGTGGAATATGGCGCTTCGTCAACCGTAATCACGCTCGAAAACAAAGGTCAGATACCGATGCCTATTGATTTTTCAATTATGACAGCTGATAAGAAGGTAGTTAATTACCACATCCCATTAAATATGACTCACACCTGGAAGTCAAACGATATTTACGGAAAATTTACGACGTTAAATTATTGGCCGTGGACACAAAAAGAATATACCGTGACCGTTCCTTATAACAAATCGCAGATTTCCGCCCTGGGAATCGATTTTTCACAAAGATTGGCCGACGTGAATCCGGAAGATAACTTCGTGGAAGTACCTCACAACGTCGTAAAATAGCAGCAAAAGGATGTTAACAATCGTTATCAATATCGGCAATACGAACATCCGTTTCGGACTTTTTGAGGATGAAGTGTGCAAAACCTCATGGATACTGAACACAAAGCCTTACCGCACCAGTGATGAACTGCAGATGCAGTTTATGATGATGTACCAGACGCACGATGTTGACGCATCTGAGGTGAAAAAAGTGGTGATCGGTTCCGTGGTTCCACAGTTGACTTACGATATCACACGGGCAATAAAAAAGATTCATGGTCTCAGTCCCGTGGTTGTAAGCCGCGAGACCGCTTCGGGAGTTCAGCCAAAATCAAAACAGATGGGAACGGATATCTACGCAAACCTCGTGGCCGCACATCATCTGTATCCGACCGGTAAAAAAATAATTTTCGATTTTGGGACCGCACTTACGGCAAGCTGCATTGACGAAAAAGGTGAAACTTTGGGCGTCATCATCGCGCCGGGAATTATTACTTCGCTCAATTCATTAATTCACGATACTGCCCAACTGCCTGAAATTGAACTGATAAAGCCTCAAAAAGTACTGGGTCTCGACACTGTTTCCTGCATGCAAAGCGGGATGGTTTACGGCTATCTCGGCATGGTGGAAGGTTTTATCGAGCGCATAAATGCTGAGGTGCAGGAAAGCTGTTTCGTTATCGCGACAGGCGGTGTTTCGCACGTTTACAAGCCTTTAACGGAAAAAATCCACGTTGCAGACCGGCTTCATACGCTGAAAGGACTGTATTATCTGGGTGAATAAACCAGAACGTAAAACTTGATTTCGAATGATTTATTCATCTTATGGAATTTGAAAAAAATTATCTTTTATTTCTAAAAAATTCTTTCACCAACTCCGCGCATTCATTTTCCATAACACCTAATGTAATTTCTGTTTTTGGATGAATTGAAAGGTTTTTGTTGATGAAACCGCGCTGCGCATCGCGTGCACCGATTACTACTTTTGAGATCTGCGACCAACTAAGCGCGCCACAGCACATCACGCAAGGTTCGAGTGTTACATATAGTGT
>JAEZYN010000110.1 GCA_023419095.1 Bacteroidota bacterium
TTGATGAGCCAACGGCATTCCGCCGACATCCGTTCGTTTGGCTTGTAGAAGCAGCCGATGATATCTGCTACAACATCATCGACATGGAAGATGCACACCGCCTGGGCATTGTCTCCACAAGCGACTGTGAAAATCTTTTTTTTGAACTCATTAAATCTGAAAACAAAAACACCGCGAGAGTAGAAGACAAGCTTGCCGCACTAGGTAATTCTAATGAACGCATTTCGTACATGCGCGCAAAAGTGATTAATGCACTCATCAACAAATCGATAGAGCTGTATGAGAAGAATTTTGAAAATATTTTAAACGGTTCCCTCAATAAATCACTGCTTGATATGTACAAGGAAGGAAACCAGTCTTTGCAGGAAATCGAAACCTTTTCTCGGGAAAAAATATATAATCATAAAGCCGTGGTCGAGATTGAAAATGCGGGCTACAACGTGATGTACGAATTGCTCAACCATTTCGTAGAGCCCATTCTAAAGCCCGCTGAAACCCGCAAGTCTTACGATAAAATGGCGCTCAAACTTCTGCCACAACAGTTTCAGTACGAAAAAGCGACAGATTACCAGAAAGTTTTGGGCGTTGTAGATTTCGTGTCGGGCATGACTGATAATTTTGCTACCGATCTGTATCGCAAGATCAAAGGTATCGAGATTGGCATGACGATGTAATCACAAACCGAAATTGCCGAGCCAGCGATCGATAAATTCGCGTCCGTTCTCGTACATGATTCCGCGTACCACGCTTTTAAGTTCTGCTGTCGACTTCTTCGACAGTATGCATTTGCCTCCGTTTTCTTTTACGTACGCTTCTTCAGCTACCGCAAGCCATTTGATAAGATTAGCTTCAAGTTCATTGAGTGATGTTACCTGCGGCGAAACTTTCAGCGGCTCGATGAGCCCGTCAAAATCGCTGCCCAGACAGATTTGCTTCCAGGGTTCGTCGATATCGGTTCGGAGCAATCCGACCTGAATAATATGGATGATGTTGAAACAGAAAGCCAATGGATGCCTGTCTTCTTTTGTTGGGATCAACCAGCTTTCATTTTCCGAAATCATGGCTTCCAGGTTGTTCGTGGGCAGATTTTTTACGGTAATTTGCGGAAAGTGCGTTTGGAAATCAGCTGTGCTCAGATACTCGTTTTCACTGGTGAGATGAATGCCGTATTCAGACTGGAAACCTAAAATACGCACATCGAGACTCATTCCTATTAAACCTTCGCTACTTAAAATTTCCGTGATATCTTCATCCATCAGGTTGATTGACCACGGGTTGAAACTAAAATCATTATTCACGAAAGAACCCCATCTGCCACAGTTTTTACGCTTCATCTCTACGGAAACTGCTCGTGCGCCCTCATAATTGTAAACAGTGCACGAATCCCGTTTCAGTGCGTTTTTCCATTCGTTGTAAGTATAACCGGTCACGCCGATGTGTGACGCAATGATGGGGATTTTCGAGTAATGTGGATTTTTTTTAATTAATGATTTCCGGTACGCATAATAGTCCTGTCGTGATTTTAGACCCAAATGCTTCATGTCTACGAGTACGGGTCTATGCTCATCTTTGTGATTTCGCATCGCGTAACATACACCAATCACTTCATAGCCTAAAGTGGTAATTCCGTTGCCGAACGGATAGAAGGACGGATGTTTCAGCATTTTCATTCCGAAAGCGTGAGTCGCCAGAAACTGTTCGTTGATGTGTGTAAGGTGAGTAAGTGTAAGATAGAGCAAATCCATATTTTCCCGCGAAAGGCTTCTGTAAAAGTGCTCGAAATTTTGCGCCGGGTTTTGGCTGTAATTGTTCGGAACGCCGTTGGTTTCTGCAATCATTTCCTTCCACAAGTTGTCCGCAACTTTTGAAAGTTTGATGGTTTTCTGTACATCGATAAATCTGTCAGGCACAAAATCAGTTTTCAGCGGATTTCCAACCATCAATTTGCTGAAATTATGCGAACCTTCCAGGCTCAGTATAATATTGAGCTTTTTGAGTGCAGTTTTATTTTTTGCATTTCTCGACAACACAGCCACCGGACTTTCCGGCAGGTCTCGAAGCTGCTTATAAAGATCAATTTCCATCAGCATCAGACGGTAATAGGAAATTTCGCCACTCCGAACTTTTTCAAAAAATGTTTTATCAAGTGGATTCGAAAATTTACTCTTAAGGATGTTGCCAAAAAATCCTCGGCTGTCCGCGAAACCATATTCCAGATTTACGATGGAAGCCACCGCATAGTAAAGGTTTCCTTGCAGACATTGGCTCACGCTGCTCTGGCTTTTCAAAATATGAATGAACATTTCGTCCAGTACGTTGGTGATCGCATTAGACATGCGTACGGTTTGCGTCAGGTCATCAAATCTTTTTCGTGGCAGCGGAACAAGCGTGTCGTATTTGCTTAAAAAATTTTTAAAAAGCGGATGCATATGCAGGTCAAAATATTTCTGTTTCATGGCTAATTGTGTTTGTAGCTGTCAAAATACATCTTGAGGATTTTTTCGGAATCGGCGCGGGCTGTAATACTTTCAGATTCAAAAATGCTTGAAGTCGTATTACCGGTCATTGCTGAAAGTGCGATACGGGCACGTTCGGTAAGTTCAAACTCAGAAAAACTTTCGTGCGTTGAGAGCGCTTTTCTGAGCAGCGTTTTCCAGAGGAAATGTATTCCCTCACGCACACCTAGATCCCATTCCTGTCGTGTGTCCTGGCGATACGCATATCTGCTCTCATCTATCTCGGGTAGAGGTGTGGCGAGCAGTGCCGGAATGTTCAGAATTCCAGCTCCGTAATTCTCCCTGTCCCACGTCGCGGGTTTTGTAACGGATTGTTTCAGACAACATCTGAAAGCTTCTACGACCTGCCACGGAAACTGGTATTTTTTTAGAAGATTTTCTTTGTGCATTGCCTTCCAGATGGCTGCAGCCGCGGCGACATGCGGTGTGGCATAACTTGTACCGCTACCGTAAACCATGATCTCATTATATTTTTCGTCCATTGACGGTACGTAAACGTCTTCGCCGGGCGCCGATACATCCACTTCGCTTCCGTAGCTGCTGCCACGCCACGGTTTCTGATTGGGATTGATTGCTGAAACGGCAATTGTGCCCGGATAAAGTGCCGGCGAAACCACCATTTCAACCTCATTTCCGGCGGCGCAAACCCAAATGACACCGTTGTCATACGCGGCTTTTGCGGCTTCTGCCAACATCGGCCGCGGATAACTGCCCATACACATAAACATGATGTCTGCATTGGTATTGATTGCCTGGTTCACTGCATTCACCACATTTTTGCCGCGGCTGATAAGAACGACAGATTCTGAAATACGGTAAGGAATAACGTTCAGCAATGCGTTTTTTTCGGCGTCGCAAAGAATTCCGTAGTTGCCGTCATTTTTATAGATGTCCGTCATCTCACCACCTGTGATGATGCTGGCAGTTCTGGTTCCGTGTCCCGGATGTCTCAGCAAGCCGCTGCGCAGATCATCGCGCGCATCTGAACCGTCGACAAAATCTTCGTCACAGTTCAGATTAAAACGTCCTTTAACTTTCGCGTGGTCTGTATAACCGGTATCAAGCTGCACGAGCTGGATGTTACTTAAATTCTGAATGATTTCTCTGGTCAGCACATCCGTGTTTTGATCATCTGCAGTATTTCCATTGGCTAATTCAGTGAGTGTTTTTTTTATTAATGACACCA
Source organism: Bacteroidota bacterium (assembly GCA_023419095.1). Lineage (GTDB taxonomy): Bacteria > Bacteroidota > Bacteroidia > Flavobacteriales > Weeksellaceae > Kaistella. The sequence goes on from JAEZYN010000110.1 coordinate 3,703, forward strand.
CGTCGGCTGTTTCGTCCGTCGCTGCTTCAAAACCTACCGCCGTTCTGTTCCAGAGTCGTTGCCGCAGCTCATCGCCATCATTTAAAGTGAAGTATGTTGACGCGCTCCATTTACTTTTAAAGTCATCCTGTCTTCCCACAGCATGGCTTGTTTTCATACTTTCAAGCATGTCAGATTCTGTCAGCCGTCCATATCCGTCGTTGCGAATCTGGAGGTCGGTCTCCATTTCCAGATCAGGTGTCGCAGTCTTTATTTGAGGCAAAGCTTCGAGCTTAGCAGCCATTTCCCACGGGTTTTGCCCGGAACGCAGCGTAACGTAGTGAATTGCTTTTTGGGACGGAATAGTTGACATCGGAAAAATAGGCTCGGATGAAATAATTTCCGGAATCAGAGTTTTAAAATTTGCTTTCCAGTCATCCTGCATCGTTAAGATGTTTGAAAGTTCAATCTCGAAATATTGAACAGGCGCTTCGGCAACCAAAGTGCTGTTGTGTATTTTGTTTATCGCTTCATTTATAACGGTTTGCTGAGAATTATTCATCTCCTGAGTTTTTGTTTGGGTAATGTTTGCTGCAGTATTATCAGCGGACGTCTCCGCGGAGCTTCCAAAAATTGAATTTTTAAAAGCATTCATCTCGTCCGGCAGTATGGCATTCCTGATCGCTCGAATCAGGGAACTCACGCGTATGCCTTCATTTCCCAGCCAGTCGATGGTTTCGTCGGCATCACCGTCATTATAAACACCTCCGTCTTTTCGCAGCCACTGTCCCTGTGGGTTTTTATTCGGAATACTACTGTGATGAAGCGCTACTACCTCGCCAGTTCCAAGTCCGATAACCGCTGCACCGGAAGAGCCAGGCAGTGTGTCCGACTCGTAAATAAGGAAATCGTCTTTAAGTGTCAACATACGGATGTCCTTCATTACGGTTTTTTTGTAATCGCCTTTGGGATGCTGTATGATGACGCAGTTTTCGCCTTCAATGATCTTGCCTGAGTTTTCATCGAGCCGCGTATATGGAATTTCTACAATATTTTTGCCTTCTTTCGACTTGTCGGAGACCGCTACAATAGTAAAGTCAAGTCCGCTGTCAGGCTTGCCGTTTTCTACCTTAAAGCTTGATGTGAGAAATAATTTTTCGGGTACAAAACCGAAAGTCTGAACTTTTTTAGATTCGTTTTTGTCGTCGAGCTCATAATAGAACTGCACAACCGAATTTTTTGCCGTTTCCGCATCGCCAAAAACATGATTATTAGTAATCAGGATACCAGGCGCAATTAGAAAACCTGTTCCATAGCCTGAGTTGCCGTAGCGTGTTTTTATGGTTATCCGGCCAACGGATTCCGATATCTTCAGAATTTTATACAGAATCTGGATGTCCTGGAAGTTCGGTACGCCGTTGATGCGCTCTAACGCCGCGGAAACCGGCATGTTCTCGCGCGCGATACGTTTTGAGAGACGTTCGCTGTCTGTCTGTATTTCGGTGAGTGTGGCCTCGCCAAGCCTGTTCTCCTGTATGCCTTTTTTTACGGCATCGATCTGGTCGGTGGCGTCGCGAAACCGCTCGTAGGCAATATCGTTGATAAATTTATGAGTGCCCATTTTTTTAAAATTTGAATTAAAAATATTCGGCAAAAAGTCTCCGGTTATGGAGAATGTGTAGTAATAATGTATAATGCCGGCAAAATGACGAGTAAACAGAACTCACCTTATTGGCATCAGAATCAATAAATCGTGTTAGGGAAGCCGAAATGTTTCAGAAAAATTGGTGGTCATCATTTGTGTGGTGTATTAGTTTAATCAAATATACTATTTATTTAAAATACAGTGCAATAAGAATTTTATTTCGAGGAATCTGCTTGGAAATTGGCATTTCTGACCAAAAAATATTATCTTTATAGAAATGTACTTTTAAAAATTAATAAACAAATTATAACTACCAAAATCTAAACAATGACAATTTTAGGGATTCTTATCTTTCTTGGACTTATCGTTCTTTTTGCTTCCTTCTTCACGGTGAAGCAGGCAACAGCTGCAATCGTGGAAAGGCTTGGCAAATTTCATTCTGTGCGCCATGCCGGCTTGCACCTTAAAATTCCGTTCATCGATCAGGTTGCGAAACGGATGAATCTGAGAATTCAGCAGCTTGATGTAATCATCGACACCAAGACACTCGATAACGTATTCATCAGGATGAAGGTTTCTGTGCAATATCAGGTCATCAAAGAGCAGGTGGCAGATTCTTTCTACAAACTCGAAAATCCGGAAAACCAGATTACTTCCTACGTTTTCGATGTGGTGCGTGCGGAAGTTCCGAAGCTAAAACTGGACGACGTTTTCGTACGTAAAGACGATATCGCAATCGCAGTGAAAGGTGAGCTGCAGGACGCGATGCAAAGTTACGGGTACGACATCATCAAAGCCCTGGTAACGGATATTGATCCGGATGAGCAGGTAAAACATGCGATGAACCGGATCAATGCTGCCGAACGTGAAAAAACGGCCGCTGAATACGAGTCTGAAGCACAGAAAATCCGTATCGTAGCTGTGGCGAAAGCTGAGGCTGAATCCAAAAAACTTCAGGGTATGGGTATCGCCGACCAGCGTAGAGAGATTGCAAAAGGTCTTGAAGAATCCGTAAAAATGCTGAACGAAGCCGGCATCAGTTCGCAGGAAGCGTCTGCACTGATCGTGGTTACGCAGCATTATGATACGCTGCATTCTATTGGTGCAAACAACCGCAGTAATCTTGTCCTGTTACCGAATTCGCCAAGTGCAGCAAGTTCTATGCTGAATGACCTGGTAGTTTCTATGGCTGCCACACAGAAAATAGAGGAAACGTCGAAAGACAAACTTCCGCCGCCGCCTCCGTCACATTTTCATTAAAAACAACAAAATCCCGAAAATTGTTTTTTCGGGATTTTTTATGAGCATTATCAGTTCATTTATTACTTGTATAATCACAAACTATTCTTAGTTTTAGCGAAAATAATTTTAAATGAAAAAAATCAATTTTCTGGGCATAGTCGCCCTTTTCTTTATGGTGATGTCTTGCCAGGTACAGGTCCCGATGAACGCGGAGTATTTCGCAAAGCCATCCAAAATAGGCTTGTTTGTGAATGTAACTGAGCCCCAAAAATACCGGGAAGGATCTCAGGGCCTTTTAGATCTTGCCATGACTTCCGGCGATAAATATCAGCCATTACTGGATCTTGCAAAGAAAAATCTGGATCCTAAACAGGAATTTATAAATATGTATTCTGAGCTTTTGCGGGCTAAAGGAAAAGAGGTGGTGATCATTACCGACACTTTTGATCCGAAAACTGCCGAAAAATTTAAAGGTGATAAAGCAGAAGGCAAAAAATATTCAAATTACGACTTCCGTTATCTGAAATCAAAATACGACATCGACGAGGTAAACTTTGTGAATGTAAGTTGGGGAGTTATCATTAGCTATTACAGTATGATCGAGACGGGCAGATCTGGCTACACCTACATTGACAACAGAATTGTGAATCTGAGTGACAACACGCTTTATTTTGCAAATGACAATATAAAAACCGCGGTGATAAAAGGAAAATGGAATACACCTCCTAATTATGAAAACGCAATGTCCAAGATTGCAGAAGCACTTAACACAGCAAAGGAGACCGAAAAATCTTTGTATAAATAAAATCAAAAACTCCCCGAGGGGAGTTTTTTTATGCTTTGAATTTAATTTTAGCTGTTATCAGTTCAAAAAACATTTTAAAATCTGAAACAATTGTCCAGACCGGATAGTTTAAAAACGTAGGTCGGTTCCGTTCAAAAACAAAATGACTTAAAAGTGGCAGACCGCAACCTAAAATAAGTATGTACCACAGAAACCGCTCTTTTCCGCTGGCGAGTACGTAGATTAAAACCATCAGCGTAATCAATGTGCCGGCAAAATGCAGGATGCGCGTGCCGGGTATCTGATGTTGCGAAAGATAATACTTATAAAATTTATTGTAGCTTTTGATCCGCGCTGCCATATTTAAATCTAATTTAAATCACCATTGAGCTCCTTGTTCAGTTTACTGTTTTTGAACCCATAAGAGAAATAAATAATCATACCAATTGCAAACCAAACCAGGAACCAAAACCAGTTATTGTGCGTCATTCCGGTCAGCAAATAGAGACATGAACTGAGACCCATCAGCGGAATTAATGATAAGTTACGCGTAAAAGCCAGTACACAGAGTACGACATTAATTATAATAAAAAAAGTAATTGAAATGCGGAATTCACCTTCGTTCACATCATTCCAGTCTAACAGGTTGTGGAAAAAAGCCGGCTGCCAGAAGTAGAAGAACGCAAGTCCGCTTAAAAACAATACCGGAAATATGAACCGGGAATTAATGTAAGGCAAATGAAATCTTCCTTTCAGTTTTTCCTTCTCCGGGAGAAGAAGCACACCACCGCAAACGAGCACAAACGCAAAGATAGTTCCGATGCTCGTAAAATCTAAAATAAAAGATTTGTCGGTAAATAGAATCGGTACACCCACTACAAGTCCTGTAATAATGGTAGCAAATGACGGTGTTTTGTGTTTCGGATGGATTTCCATGAATTTCTTTGGCATCAGACCGTCGCGACTCATCGCGTACCAGATCCGTGGCTGACCCATCTGGAAAACCAATAAAACCGTCGTTATTGCCACTATCGCGCCCAAGGAAACCACAAATTCCATTATGGGAAGATTAGCATTTGAAGTTTCGAAAATAAAGGCAAGCGGATCACCCACGCCGTCAAATTTGCGGTAATCGATCATTCCCGTGAGGACCAGAGTGAGTACAATATAGATTGCGGTGCACAGCACAAGCGAAAAGATCATTCCACGCGGCAAATTTTTCTGCGGATTCTTGGTTTCTTCCGAAAGTACACTCAATGCATCAAACCCGATATAGGCAAAGAAAACACCCGAAACTGCACTCATCACACCGGAAAATCCTGTCGGCATGAAAGACTGCACGCCGGTGTCGGTACTGGCCGGAAACCAGTTGTCTGTGTTGACGTACGCAATACCCACGGCTATGACCAAAAGGATAATGAAAAGTTTCAGCAGGACAAAAATGTTGTTGAAATTTTTCGATTCTTTCACACCCACATAGCAAAGCCATGTGATAAGCCCATTAATTACCAGCGCGGGCAAATCGAAAATGATCTTCAGATTTCCGACGAGCGGTGCGCTTGCCCACGCGTTCAGAAGTTCTTTGTTTTCTGAGCCTCCCAAAACCGCTTTTTTAGCTTCGGTATAGCTGCAGCTCAGGTAATCCGGGATATGAATGCCGATACGTTCCATAAAACTGGTAAAATAATCGCTCCAGGAAAAGGCGACATATATATTACCGAAAGAATATTCCATAATGAGCGCCCAGCCGATAACCCAGGCGATGAGTTCGCCAAAACTCGCGTATGCATAGGTGTACGCAGAACCAGCCGTGGGAATTCTACTCGCAAATTCTGCGTAGCAAAGAGCGGTGAATCCGCAGGCAAAACCACAGATCAGATAAAGGATGATGACTCCAGGTCCGCCCCTGAATATGGCCTCGCCAAGACTGCTGAAACTGCCTGCACCGATGATGGCGGCTATACCGAAAAATACAATATCCCAAACACCCAAAACACGCAGGAGACCCGACGGCTGCTCACTTTCGCTGTAGTGCTTTCTTCTGAAAAGCTGATTCATACTCAAGTTTGTTTTTGACAAATTTAGCAGAAAATTTAAGAAAGTGTTAAAATTAATAAGTCCGTCATACTAAAAAGGGCGCGGGAGCGGTTCTAAATAAAACTGTATTTTTGGGCAAATTTCTATTGATGAAGAAGATTTATTTAGTACTAATTACGGTTTGCAGTGTGATGGCCTTTGCACAGTCTGTGAGTCTGTACACGCCGCCTTCCGGTCCTGCATATGGCGCTGAACAGTACTTTTGCACGGGAGAGAAATTTAATCTGAAGGTGGATGCAGCAGCCACTTCCACGGGAGATTATGCGGTATCGAAAGAGTTGCCATCCAAATTTCCACTATCGGCGGGTTCTGATGAAATTGTGTTTCAGGCGACGGGGAATAATAAATTCAGCATGGCCTTGCCAATCGGTTTTACATTCAGCTTTTATGGAAAAAATTATACAAAGGTTGTAGCCGGGAGCAACGGCCGCCTTGTCTTCACCAATGACCCCGCGGTTGATAATTTGAACAATGTAAGCACGTACATCGACCGAACTTTTAGTGGGATTGTAGGTTACAACTCTTATTCTGTCCTGCCTTCAACTGATTACAATAGAATTTTCCGTAATGATCCTACAAAAGAGCTGAATTTAGCCCAGATATTTTTTGGCTATACTGATTTGGTGCCTAGATCTCAAAACGGCAGCGTTACTTATTTGTATAAAAATACGACAGTAAACGGTAAAAATGCTCTCCTTGTATCTTAT
>JAEZYN010000042.1 GCA_023419095.1 Bacteroidota bacterium
ACTCAGGGAAAGAGCAGCTTTTAAAAAACTTAGATCCAAAACTATTGGTAAGCCTGAATCGCTTTGTTTATTGCATCGATCTGCTGATTGACAGTTGTTCCTGAAGGATTAGCTTTCAGAACTGCCATCTTTTTCGCCAACCCGTCCCGCAGAATCTGCACAATCATCATCTTGGCCTGCGGATTATCTCCAATCTGGCTTTTAACCTGCGTAAGGATTTTCGTCACGTTTTCAGTAGCTTTCAGGTTGTCCGAGCTCATGATCCAGTTGTAACCCTCTTCCGCAACGGTTCCCAATTCGGGGTTCTGAAATTTTAAGAACGGATAAAAAGCCACCGTAGACGCAATCGCCGGCATGTGTTTTTGAATTTTGTTCTTCACGATTATCGGAAGCAACTCGGCAATCAAATCATCGCTGGCACCGTCCAGATCAATCTTGTCGGCAAATAAGGCAACGCGCGCGGGATCTGCGGCCGAAATACCCGCCAGTGAACTCGCTTTCACCGAATTGGAAAGTGCGCTGATACCTTTTTCGAAAAGCGGAAGGTATTTTTTGTCTTTGGTTTTGGCCAGAGCTGAAACCGCCGAAGCCTGAACCAGCGTTTTCGGGTCGTTGGCTGCCATTTTCTCCACTTCAGCAAGCGCGGCTTTGGCCTGATCTGCTTTTGACAGATCGAGTCCGCTCAGTGCTTTCATCCTGATTCTGAAATTTGAATCTTTAAGTGCTGCAACCAGTGTTTTTACTGAAGCTGCATCTTTCGAAGCGTTTTCGGCTGCATTTTCAACGGCTTTATATCGGCTCAGGAAATCTTTTGAAGTCGAATACTGCGTAAAATACTGTTCTGCGGTTTTATTGTCGGTAAATTCTGCCAGCAAAACGCCGTCTGCATTAATATTGATGAATTCCGGATTTTTTGAAACTGAAAAATAAAAATCGTTTTTATCTTTCGCGCTTACCCAAACATTTTTGCGCGAAGGTTTGCCGTTTTCATAGACATCCAGCGCGAGCGGAAACTCGAAATTGCCACCCAACTGTGTTTGATTCACCGTCACTTTCACCTGTTTTTTTACAGGTTCGAATGTCGTAGTATAAGAAATTTTCGGATGGCCGCTGCCAAAATACCACTGATTGAAAAACCAGTTGAGATCTTTACCCGAGACCTTTTCCAACGAAAGCCTCAGCTGATGCGCTTCACCCGTGCCGTATTCGTTGGTTTTAAGATAATCGTGCAGACCAGCCCAAAAAGCGTCATCGCCCAGATAATTCCTCAGCATGTGCAGGATGGAGCCACCTTTGTTGTAGGAAACACCATCGAACATGTCTTCTTTGTTGTGATAATTGAATCGCACCAGATCTTTGGTAACATTCGACGGATCGCGGAAATAACCTTCCGCAGCCTTCATTAAAGTATAATCTGCGAAATCTTTTCCGTACTTATGCTCATTCCAGAGATATTCAGAATAGTTCGCGAACGATTCGTTCACGGTAAGGTTGCTCCAGCTTTCAGTCGTCACCAGATCGCCAAACCAATGGTGGAACAGCTCATGCGAGATCACATCTTCCCAACGGTTTTCATCGATCAGGTCGCCGGGTTTTTGCTGCGCGGATTCCTGATGAAGAACGGCGGTGGTATTTTCCATGGCGCCTGAGACATAATCTCTCGCTGTGATTTGTGCGTATTTGGACCATGGATAGTCATAGTTCAGTTTTTTGGAGAAAAACTCTAGCATTTCCGGTGTGTTGCCGAAAATTTGTTTTGCATAAGGCTCATATTCACGTTCAACATAATAATCTACCGGAATATTGCGCCATTTGTCTTTAACTACCGCATAATCGCCCACACCCATGAAGAAAAGGTATGGCGCGTGTTTTTTGTCCATCACCCAATGGTCCGTACGCATGCCGTTGGCTTCTTTTACCGAAGATTTCATCAAACCGTTCGATAAAGTGACGTATTTATCAGGCACTGTCATGTAAATTTCCTGCGTAGTTTTCTGATTCGGTTTGTCGATGGTCGGGAACCAGGCCGAGCTGGCTTCCGTTTCGCCCTGCGTCCATATCTGGATCGGTTTATCTGCTTCTTTCCCCTGAGCATTGACGAAATAAAGTCCTTTCGCAGCTGTGATTGCGGCGCTTCCTTTGTCCTTCACTTCATTTGGTCTCGCGGTATATTTAATGTAAACCGTGTAATCCTGGTTTCGTGAATAGGTTTTATCAAGGTTAATTTTAAGAAAATCGTCCTTGTACACATATTTTAAAGGTGTCTTGGAGCCATTTTTATCCAAAGCCACTTCGTGAATCAGCATTGCTTTCGCATCGAGCACCAAAGAATCTGATGGGTAAAAATGCGGACTTGCGGTGAGCCAGGCTTCACCGTTCATCTGTTCTTTTGCATAATCGAAATTTACTTTCAGTTTTGTATGCTTGAGTTCGGTAGATTTGGTGTGGGTTTGTCGATAAATCGCTGTTCTACCGGAAGTGTCGGTTTGCGCGAAAACATTTCCTGAGAACAGAATTCCAAGTAAACTAATGGAGAAAATTAGTTTTTTCATATTTATTTAAGTAATTATTTAATTAAGCTTCGATAAAATTTAGGTTTTTTAATGACAAAAGTTCCAAATAAATCATTCACAAACGATTCATAATCGCCTGTTTAAGCTGTTCTTTACTTTTCGTAACGACTTTTCTAAAGTCGCTTTCTGAGTTTGCGTAATCGATAATTTCGACCGATTTTATTCCTTTGATTTGAATTAAAAGTTCTGCCAATTTCGCAAAATCAGCATTTTCTTCAATGCTGATTTTTAATGATTTTATTTAATGATTGGTAGTTGATTTTTAGAAAAAGTTACAAAAAAAGTGAAGCTTTCTACTTCACTTTTTATTATTAAATCGTAGCCGTGGCTATGTTTGTGGTTGGGGATTATAATTTTCTAAAAGTAAACTTCAAAATCAGTAGTTTCCAGTAGGATCTGTTTTATATAAATTTGCGCGATTATAGCTTGGATCATAAGAAACTAGTATCCGATAACCTCCATCATCATCCGGTAAAACATCTTGACCAAAAGCTCCTCCATAAGTATATTTAGTCCAAATAGTATTTCCCATATTATTCGCTAAATGAAGAAACGGTCTACTAGCTTGACTTAACGACTGTGTACCGACTACAATTAAATTTCCTTCCTTCGTTTCTTTTACGGAATTTACTGATCCATAAAAATCAGATTTTTTATGCCAAATTGTTTCTCCAGAAGGTTTTATTTCGAAGATATTGGTTATATCTGATATACCTAATGTATATCCGTAAAATATATAATTACCATTACTTTTCTTAAAAATACCTCTAGCAAAGGCACGTCCAGGATCATTAAAACTACGCTCATCAATTATATTACCATTAATATCTGTTGTAACCATATTGAATTTCACTTGCAAGGGCATATTTGCTAAATATTGCTCCCAAGTAATACCAGATATTTCTTTAGTTCCAATAATAATAAGCTTTTCATTATCAATTAATAAGTCATTAAATACTGTAATTAATGAATTTTCGAAAAGTTTTTCGAAGAGGACATTTCCTTCACTGGATAATTTGGTTAAATAGCCAGAAGTAAGTTTTTGGGGAGTTGAAGTTTTAATATCTCCTACAGTATAAATATTATTATTTACATCTTCAATTAAAGATCTAATTCCTGCAACACCTGCATAATTAACATTATATTGACTTATATTTTTGATCCAAACCAAATTACCGTCAAAATCTATTTTCGTAACATTATCTCCGGCTCCTATAATAATATTATTACTATTCGCGCATTGTATCATTTTCATTGAAGAACCTCCGACATCACCTTCATAATCTACAGGAAGCATTTTATTCCAAATTTCATTTCCAAATCCATCAACTTTAATAATTGATAATTTCTTTGCGATGCCAAGATATCTTGTATGTCCTAAAATTATGTACGTATTATCTCGCAATTTAATAATTTGATTTGCCTTTCCTCCATAATTGGTTTGTGGAAAAGAATATGCTTTGTTAAATTTTAAAAAAAATTTCAATGTATTAAATGTAAAATTAACTTTGGTACGGTTTCCAGATAAATCTTTTGCAATTACTTCTCCTGAATAATTGGTTAACTCATTAAGATTATTTATTTTTAATTCTAAGCGATCTGAATTCGCTAACAAAGTTTTTCCTTGTAATGAAACATCATATTTTACATCATCATTTTCTGGATCTTTGGCTTTTACCCAAGATAAATATGCACTTTCAGAAGTAATACTATCAACTTTTACAGCAAAACTTTCTGGAGGATTATTGTTATTATTTTTCTCATCTATAAGTTCATGTTCACGTGAACATGAAATATTTATCAGAACAATAACTAAATATAAAATTTTTCTATTCATACATATAAAACCTACAATATTATAATTTATTTCAAAAACCTATATCGCAACCGGAGCTTTAATTCCCGGATACGGATCGTAATTTTCGAGCGTGAAGTCTTCAAATTTAAAACTGAAAATATCCTTGACTTCGGGATTAAGTTTCATTGAAGGTAAAGATTTCGGCGTGCGCGAAAGTTGTTTTTGTACCTGCTCAAAATGATTATTATAAATATGTACATCGCCGAAAGTATGCACATAATCGCCAACTTCAAGCCCGCAAACCTGCGCTACCATCATCAACAATAAAGCATAGCTCGCAATGTTGAACGGCACGCCGAGGAAAACGTCGGCGCTTCTCTGATAAAGCTGCAATGAAAGCTTTCCGTCGGCTACATAAAACTGAAACATCGCGTGACACGGCGCCAATGCCATATTCGGGATTTCCGCTACGTTCCATGCCGAAACAATCAGCCGACGCGAATCCGGATTCTTTTTTATCTGGTCAATAACCTCCGAGATCTGATCGACAACCTTGCCGTCCGCGCCGCGCCAGCTTCGCCACTGCGCGCCGTAAATAGGTCCCAAATCGCCGTTTTCGTCGGCCCATTCATTCCAGATCGACACTCCGTTATCGGTTAAGTACTTAATGTTTGTATCGCCGTTCAGAAACCAAAGCAATTCGTAAATAATCGATTTCAAATGGACTTTTTTAGTCGTGACCAGCGGAAAACCTTCACTCAGATCATAACGCAGCTGATAACCGAAAACACTGCGCGTGCCGGTGCCGGTGCGGTCGGTTTTATTGGTTCCTTTATCCAGAATATGTTGTAAAAGGTCGAGGTAATTTTGCATTTTTTATAAAATTTTTTGGAATCGAAATCACTTATTACCAGATTTCTTCGATGGTGATTTTCCTTTTATTCAATTCAAACTGCTGCGTGGCTGTAAAACCGTTTGCCGCTTTCGCCAACGGACTTTCGGGTGAAATTGCAAATACTTTGGTTCCGTTGTAAACGATTTCTCCCGCGGCGACAGAAATATAAAAAAACCCGTCCGCGGTTCTCATCAGCGTACCTTTTTCCACTTTTTTCGAAGGTCGTTCAGTGATCGTTTTCAGGGTTTCGAACTGAAGATTTACTTCGTTCAGCTGAGTCTGCAGCTTGTTGATTTCCTGCTGCAGCATCTCACGGCCTGTTTCATATTTGTCACCCATCGAACTTTTTGTATCGTTGCTGCTGGCGCGGGTTTCACTGATCAGCCGATCGAGATATTCTATTTTCTCAAGAACTTTATCACGGACAGTTTCCAGGATTTGAAGTTTCTCCATTTTGCAGATTTCCGCAAATTATTTACCGCTCAAAAACTGCGTAACTGCCAGCTTTCAGCACAAAACCCTTGTCCTGCGAAAAATCGCGTGAAGTATTTTCAAAGACATTTTTAAAAACGCCCTGCACCGCTTCATCATCCAAACGGAATGTCACCGTTTCCTGAGACATATTAAGCACAGTCAGTACTTCATCTTTGCCATTCTTTCTGAGATAAGCCAAAATTTTGTCATCTGCAGAGGTTTTCAGCAAATAAGTGGAAACCGCGGAATCACCGCCGCGCAGCGCCGGATTGTTCGACTTTAAATTTAATAAGGTTTTATAAAAATCATGCAGCTCATAAGTTCCTGTCCATGGAATCGGATCTTTCGTGAAGAACTCAAGCCGTTTTGTTTTCAATGGAAGTTCCTGGCCGTTGTAGATCAGCGGCACTCCGTTCCACGTTACCGAAAATACTGCCAAAGGCTTGGCAAGCAGACCGTATTTTTCATACTCGGTGCCGTTCCAGGTGTTTTCGTCATGATTTGAAGTGAACCAGGCGCGCATAGATCCGTCGCCGATATCGCTGTATCTTGCCAACAGGTTTTTCAGCTCGCCGAAACTCGCTTTTCCTTCGTTGTAGTCTTTGGTTTTGTGCATCCAGTTCCAGATATAACTTGCATCGAAAACTTTTCCGTATTCCGGATTATCGAGCTCGTCGAATTCGCCCAGCCATAATAAAGGTTTTAATTTTTCGACTTCGGGTCTCGCCTGCTGCCAGAAATCTACTTCTACCCAGGCTGCAAGGTCGCACCGGAAACCATCGATATTGGTCTCGCGCACCCAAAATTTCATCGCATCAATCATGGCTTCACGCATTTTTGGGTTGCTGTAATCAAGCTCGATGATATCATCCATGCCGGAAGCGATCTGGAAATCATTTGTTTTTGGATCTATTAGATAAAAATCAGGATTTGTCTTGGTCCAGACGTGATCCCAACCCGTGTGGTTTGCGACCCAATCAATGATTACCTTGAAACCCATTTTGTGCGCTTCGTTTACCAGATGCTTGAAATCCTGCATCGTGCCGAATTCCGGATTTATAGAAGTATAGTCCTGCGCGGCATACTGGCTTCCGAGCGGACCTTTTTTGTTTTTTTGCGCTATCGGTGTGATTGGCATGAACCACAGGGTTTTGACGCCCATATCTTTCAGGCGAGGCAATTCCTTTTCAAAGGCGCGAAAAGTACCTTCCTGCGTGTATTGACGAACGTTTACTTCATAGATATTGGTAGAATGTTTCCATTCAGCAGGGTGATCTGTCATTTTTAGGGTTTTTTGTGAAGAGCAGGATATCAGGCTGACACCTAACATGAGGGAAAATAAAGTCTTTATCATTGATGAAGCGGTTTTAGGAACAAATTTATCATTTTTAAAGTTAATGATGTGCCGTACAAAGCGACTTTAAATAAGAATAACCATTAAAAAACCCCGAATAATCGGGGTCTGTATTTTTAAACTTCTTCTGAATCATCATCATCAAATGAATCATCATCGAAACCGTCATCGTCATCATCATCAAAACTGTCATCATCCTCCTCCGGAAAGCTGCTGGCGGCAAACTCATCTTCAAAACTTCCAAACTCATCATCCATCAAAGGCATTGACGAATTTTTTGATTTTTTCGCACCTGATTTGCTTGGCGCTTTGAGTGGCATATTACCGAAACGGAATACGGTGATCGGATAATTTACGGCGGGCTTTTCGTCGATAATTTCTACCAACTCCAGGAAAAACTCCCACAAATCCATAAAACCATACTGGAAATGAACCTTGTCGCCCACTTTTTCGAAAGCTTCACTGATGTACACGTCGGACATTATTTCGCCGTCGCCGTCATCGCTCATGTCTTCCAGCGGAACCGTTTTGATCACCATTCCTTCCTCATCCAGAATATTGAACAGTGACAGATCCTCGCCCATCAGCGTGAATGCGCTTTTGATACCCAGATGCAAATTCCAGAGCGTTTGCTTCTCCTTGATCTCAATATCCCTGAAAATATCGTCCTTGGTGTCTAAAATTATGCGGATTTTATAAACCATTTTTTGCTTGAATTTTGGTATTTGTTAGGCTGCAAATATAAAACAATTGGGTTCCGGCAAAAAAAATTTGCACACCCTTTTATTAAAAAATATTTACTTAAATTTTTCGCCGTTATTGCGTGCTGCGTTCGAGAAAGAATGCAAACGTCGTACCCTCCAGATAGACGCTTTCTACCGAAATATTTTCGCCGTGTGCCTCCAGAATATGCTTCACGATGGCCAAGCCGAGGCCTGAACCACCACCTTTCCTGTTCCGGCTTGTCTCCACGCGATAAAAACGTTCGAAAATCCGTGGCAAAACTTCCGGTTTGATGCCCATGCCGTTGTCTTCCACTTTTACCAGAACTTTATTCTTCAACGTGTGTGTGCTGACAATAATCTGGGCTTTATCGCGATTGGCGTAGTAGATTGCATTAGAAATAAGATTGATAAGAACCTGCGAAATCTTCTGTTTATCGGCATTTACAAAAATCTGCGTGTTTGAGGTCTGCAGCTGAACCAACGCATCTTTGCGTTCGGCTTCCAGATCAAGCAGATCAATGATTTCTTTTATAAGTCCGTTGATGTCGAAACGGGAAATCTGCAGCGAGATCTCACCATATTCATATTGGTTGATCATTTCAAGATCCTGCACAATATTTAAAAGCCGCTCGACAGATTTTTGAATTCTTTCCAAATACTTATCGCGAATCGCCATGTTTTCTACACCACCGTCTACGAGCGTTTCCACATAACCCTGAATCGAAAAAAGTGGGGTTTTCAGCTCATGTGATACGTTGCCGACGTACTCTTTCCGGTAGGTTTCCATCTCTTTCATCGTGTCAATCTCGGTCGCGTTCTTTTGGCTGAGTTCGGTGAAGCGCTGCTGAAGATCGTAAAGGTTCAGATTGTCGTTTTCAGGCGCGATTTCTTCAGGCAAAATGGTGGAAATCTTTCGGATCTGCTTTTTTCCGTACACATTAAAAAGAAAATCCAGGATTACATAATTCAAAACAAATATCAGCACCACACATCCTGCCAATGCTAAATAAAAACCCTCTAAATCTGGAAAGGAAGTACTGTGTGAATAATCAAAAAGCACGGCAACCAGAGACATGGCGACCGTCAGATAAAGTGAAGCGAGAAGGGTAAGTCTGTGAAACTTCATCCAATATAATTAGACAACCAATTTATAACCAATTCCTTTTAAAGTCTGAATGGTGCCGATTCCAAGCTTTTCGCGCAGACGCCGTATATGCACATCGATCGTGCGTTCACCCACGATCACGTCATTGCCCCAGACTTTTTCGAGAATTTCTTCACGTTTGAAAACTTTATTGGTGTTTGAGGCCAAAAGATAGAGCAGATCAAACTCTTTTTTCGGCAGCAAAAACTGCTGTCCTGCTTTAGACACGCGAAAGTTGTCTTTATCTATTATCAAGTCACCGGCAGTAACGGTCTGTTTGGCTTCGTACACATTCGAGGTGAGTTCCAAAAGCGCGTTTACTTTCGATATGAGGATTTTGGGCTTAATGATTTTCACTATGTAATCATTAGCACCTGCCTGAAAACCCGCAAGTTGCGAGAACTCTTCGCTTCGGGCGGAAAGAAAGACGATAAGCGTTTTCTGAAGTTCCGGTATTCTGCGCAAATCCTGACAGGTTTCGATGCCGTCTTTCTCAGGCATCATCACATCAAGCAGAATCATATCGGGAATAATCTGTCTGGCTTTTTCGATGCCTTCGTTGCCGTTTTGTGCGGTAAACACCTCATATCCTGCTTTTTCAAGATTGTAGGACAGGATTTCCAGAATATCCTGCTCATCATCTATTAATAGAATTTTCTTCTGATTCATCTTTAGACTTTAACCTTTCAAAGTTACTCAATTTTAAAACTGAGCACACCGCGATCTGCAATATTCATAATTACTTAATATCTCCCGATTCCCGTTCAGGATTTTTTAAAACAAACTTAAAAATAGCGCAACACCGAACAGAGCGTTTCTGTCTTCCTTTGCACCGTAAGAATTTTCAAAAAAGATCACATTATAAAAATGAGCAGACTAAGTATTGCGGTAATTTTTCTGAGTTCGACGGCGGTTTTATATGCGCAGGACAGCATCCAACGTGAAAAGCGAATCGACGGCGTTACCATTCAGAGCAGCTTTAAAAAAAGCGCCGAAAATAATATCATCAGCCTTCAGAAGCGCTCCGTTGAAGTGATAGAACGCGTCGGTGCCACGCAACTCGACAAACAGGGTGTTTCTGATGTTTCCACAGCGGTGACAAAAGCCACCGGCGCACAAAAGCAGGAAGGCAGCGGCCAGGTCTTCATCCGTGGCCTGGGAGACAGGAACAACGCAACCACAATGAACGGGCTTCCGATTCCATCAAACGACCCAATCTACAAAAATATTGACCTCAGCATCATCAAGACCGACATGATCGATTATGTGGCCTCGAGAAAGTTTACAACCCAAAAATGTGGGGCGACATGTCGGGCGCGAATATTGACATCGTGTCAAAAGTTTACACGGGCAAACCTTACTTCAAACTTAGTTTCGGTTCCTCCGTAAACACAAACGCGATCAGCCAGCCCAGCTTTTATCTCCAGGATGGGCCGGATTTTTTCGGATCTAAACAGGTTCCCAAACCTCTGAACACCGCACTGGTGAATGGTGGCTATGTTTTCCGGACTTCATGGGCGAACCGCGAGGTTTATACGCCGATCAATTCATCTTTGGGCGCAGATTTTGGCAGAACTTTCAATGTCGGCAATGAAGGAAGACTGAGCTTATTTGGGTTTGGCTCTTTTGAAAATAACTACGGCTACAAAGAAGGCGTCACACGGGCGGTGGACAACTTAGGTAGCCCAACGAAAGATCTTTATGGCAACGAATTCAGCTACGGCACAAATTCCACAGGTCTTATCAATCTTAATTACAGACTGAACGACAGCCATAATTTAAAGTTGGTCTCCAATTATATCCGCACGACTGAGCAAAATCTCGAAAATTATTTGGGTTACATCCGCGATATCAACGAAAACAGAACTGACGAAACCGCTTTGCTGCGGCGCGCGAATTATAAGACCAACGATCTGTTTGTCAATCAGCTTTCTGGCGAGCATACGCTTTCAGCGCCCCTGAAGGTGTTTTGGAATTTAGGCTTCAATAGACTTGACAGCCGCCGGCCGGACCGTATGCAGAATATTTCAATCTACAATCACGCAACGGATTCGAATTACTTTGGTGCCAGCAATCCGGGCGCTAACCACCGCTATTTCGACAAACTGGTGGAGAATGACTACGTCGCCGACGTACACGCGGATTACCAGTTTAATGAAAACGCGAAAGTGACATTTGGCTACAATTTACGACGCAAAAAAAGTGATTTTGATGCCACGCAATACAACTTTCGGGTGAACGCAGTACCGGGCAGCTACTTTCTCGATCCGGCTGATTACGGAAGTTTTTTTAATTCAAACAATTACAACGCCGGTTTATTTGATATCGTAACGTTTCGCGGCGACATCAGATGGAATGCCGAAACTGCGCTTACGCCGCAGTACTATAGTTCCGAGGTTTTAAACAATGCAGGTTTTGTGAACTTTGATTACAGGTTTAATGAAAAATTCACTGCGCAGGTCGGTGTGCGCTACGATGATTTAGATCAGAACATGAGTTACAGCACGTCGATTAAGGAAGGACAGGTCAATAAAAAATATGCTAAACTTTTGCCGGCGCTGAATTTAAAATACAGTCCGCGCGATGCACATAACCTACGCTTCTCGGCATCCAAAACGTACACTACGCCACTGCTTTTGGAGACTGCGCCTTATGAGTACGAGGAGATTGATGAACTTAGTTTTGGAAATCCGGCGCTGTATCCGTCGGATAACTACAATGCCGACCTAAAATGGGAATGGTTCCCGAAACGGGGCGAAATAATTTCTGTGACAGCGTTTGGAAAATATATCCAAAATCCGATTTCAAGGGTCACCGTGAACTCATCCTCAAACTCGGTTTCGTTCGTTAACATCGGCGACAGCGGTCAGGTTTTCGGAGTGGAAATGGAAGTCCGCAAAGATTTATTCCAACAAAACAATTCAAAGATTTACGTCTTTGCAAACGGAACTTATCTCAATACCAGCCAGGAACTGAGCGCTGAAAAAGTAGCTGCTGAAACCCTGACGGCTTTTTCGAACCAAATTTCGATAGATCCGTCAAAAAGTAAAGACAAAATGCAGGGCGCCTCAGATTTTCTGGCCAATTTAAACCTCGGCTTTGAACAGAAGTGGGGCGACAGAAACATGCTGGATTTCGTGCTTTCGTACTCGCATATCTCGGAAAACATTTATTCTATCGGTTACGCAACCAAAGGAAACCTTGTAGATAAGGCCGTAAACATGCTTGATGCCGTGGCGAAAGTGCGGTTCAGCAATGGAATTGAATTCTCGCTGGCGGGAAAAAACCTTTTAAACCCGAATTTCACACGCATCCAGGACAACCAAAACGGCGAGGTGGCGGTGAGCAGTTACCGCAAAGGCCGGAACCTCGCGCTGGGTGTATCCTATCAATTTTAATCAAAAAAAATATTAAATCATTAAAACAATCATTATGAAAAAGAACCATTTAAAATTGCTTGCGTTATCGCTTGTTTTACCGGCAACATTTGCAGTTCAATCCTGCACCGACAGTGATGAACCGATAACACCCAACACTCCAACCGGAATCGCAGCCAATCCGAATGATTTTAAAGGCGACGTAAAATCGGGTGAAAAAGTCACTTTGGATCCGGCAGTAGTTTATAAACTTACGGGTGCGGTACATGTGAAAGACGGCGGCCAGCTGATTATACCCGCCGGCACCAGAATAGAATCAACGGGCGGCACCGCGGCATACATCACCGTAGAACAGGGTGGAAAAATATTTGCCAACGGAACAGCTTCCGCACCTGTCGTGTTTACCTCGCCAACGGGAACCGCAGGCAGCTGGGGTGGAATCGTCATTGCCGGAAAGGCCCCGATTAACAAAGGAACAACGGCATCCGCAGAAGTCGGAAACACAACCTATGGTGGTACGGTTGCCAATGATAATTCAGGCTCGCTGACATACGTAAGAATTGAACATTCCGGTGCCATCTTCACCGGTGAAAAGGAATTTAACGGACTTTCGCTGTTTGCCGTAGGGAGCGGTACTACGATCAGCAATATTTCGATCCTGAACGGTGCCGATGACGGAATAGAATTCTTCGGCGGAACCGTGAATGTTTCTAATATTATTTCCGTAGGTAACGAAGACGACGCGTTCGACTGGACTGAAGGTTGGAACGGAACTGCGACCAACATTTACACGAAAAGAAGAGCAGACGGAATCGGAAACCGCGGCATAGAAGGCGATAACAACGCGAACAACAAAGATGCTGAGCCGCGCTCGAACCCAACCATCAAAAATGCCACTTTCATCGGATCCACAACAATCGGCGAAACGGACGGCCTGAAACTGCGTGAAGGGACTTTCGCAACGATAGACAATGTGGTTCTTTCTAACTGGAAAACCGGCATCAATATTGAGCACGATCCGTCGGTATCGTTTTTCAATGGAGGTAAAAAAGTTACCAACGTGAAATTCGACGGTGTACTGACCAACGCTTCAGTGAAAGCAAGCGCAGGTTCACCTGCTGTCACGCTGCTGCCTGAAACCTATATTGAAAACGCGAATGCCACCGGCGCAGGAAACGGCACATCGACACCCACGTGGGCTGCGACCTGGAGCGGGCTTTAGTTTTTCATTTTTCATTCATATCAAACAAAACCACCGGCAAACCGGTGGTTTTTTAGTCTTCGTTGCCGAACTGCTCCAGATAATAGGTGAAGGTAAATCCGTCCGCAACTTCCTCTGCATCTTCAAGCGTAAGTAAAAGATCTTCAAATGTTTCGAGCTGATCTACACTCATGTTTACGAATTCAAGATGTAGCGGAAGCTGTGACCGACCGGTTACAAAAGCCGTTAAACTCTCAAGATTATCGGGAGCAGCCTGGTCCGGCAAAGCTTTGACCTTAAACTCGCTGAAAAAATCTTCGTAATCGCCTATTTCCGCAAAATCGATATATACAGTTTTCATATTTAATTCAAATTTTGTTTTCAAATAAGGTAGGTGCTGATCAGATATATCAACAGAAACGCAGAAAGCATCCCGATGATAAAAAACAGGACGAGTTTTAAACTTTGTTTATTCATATTTTCATTGAACTTTTTACTTGGCTTTTTTTACTTGGCTCTTTTCACTTTGATCGTGATCTGGACCTACCGCCATTCTTCCGGAATATCGCACACCGGAATCGGCTGAATCTTATGCTGTGCCGCCCTGTTCATTTTGGCAAAGATGTGGTAAACTTCGAGGTCGCGCCCTGAATAATCTTCTTCCGATTTTGTGCCCCATTCTTTCTGGATTTTTTCAAGCTCGGGATAGGTGGCGCCAATCTGCTGCTCATCGGTACGTTCGACATCCCATAAACCATCGGTTGGTATCGCATTTTTAATGGATTCGGGTAGATCAAGAGAGCGTGCAAGTTCGTACACTTCGGTTTTATACAGATCGGCAATCGGAGATACATCTACTCCGCCGTCGCCATATTTGGTATAAAAACCGATCCCAAAATCTTCGACTTTATTACCTGTTCCACACACCAGAAGATTATTGATCTGGCCGTAATAATACAGCGTAAGCATCCGCAGACGAGCGCGCGTATTGGCAAAAGCCAGTTTTTGGTCGGGAAAGTGTGCTTCATCTACATTAAATGTATTGTATAAAGCTTCAAAAGGTTCGTTAAGGTTCACGGTCAGGCCTTCCACATTCGGGAATTTGCGCTGCAGAAACCTGATATGTTCCTGCGCACGGTTGATCTGGTCTTCCTTCTGACGGATCGGCATTTCTATGGCGAGCAGTTTCAGCCCCGTCATCGCGCAAAGTGTTGATACCACGCCCGAATCTACGCCACCCGAGATCCCGATTACATATCCTTTTACATTGGCTTTTTCGGCGTAATCTTTAAGCCAGGAAACAATATGTTTGGTTATTTTTTGTGTTTGCATCCTTTCGGTTTTAAAAGTGAATAAGCCCGAAGGCCAGATAATTTTTCGCTATTTTTGCAGCATTAAATCTCCGTAAAAATAATGAAGTTTTTTAGATATTTTCTGTTCGTTATCATTTTTAGCTTTACGCTGCTGTCCTGCAAAAAAGATGCAGAAAACCGCTGGCAGGTAGATATCAGTGATCCCTCGCAAAAAGTAGAAGTAAAAGATATTTCGGCAGAGTTTTACAATCTCAATATTCCGCTGGCCGAGTTTCAGAAAAAATACGAATGGTTCCAGGGCACAGTGAGCGATGAAGATTATGCGATAAGACGCGCAGATTCTGCTGAAGCTAAAATTTATAAAGATGCCATCGCCAAGATCGACATTGCAAAATTGAACAGCGAACTCACCGATCTTTTTTCTCATATTAAATATTACTTTCCCACCTTCGTACAGCCGCAAGTTTATCTTTTTTCATCAGCTTTGCAGGGAATTATGGAGCCTGTTTTCTATCAGAATGAGAAAAACATGCTGTTTATCGACGTTTCAGGATTTATGGGCGAGAACAATCCCCGTTATAAAGGCTTGGAACAGTATTATCAGACCTCAATGAATCCGCAGAATATCGTGCCGAAAGTATCCGAAATCTTCGCGGAATCTTTTGTGGCGCCGCAATACGATCATCAGAAGTTTATTGATGAACTGATCTATAACGGAAAGATCCAGATTTTGCAGGACGCCTTTTTGCCCAACTTTCCCGATTATCTTAAGATCAATTATAACCAGCAGCAATACGAATGGGCATTGGCAAATGAAGCCAATATCTGGAATTATTTTGTGGAAAACAATCTGGTTTTCAGTGATGACACCCGTCTTCAGGAAAGATTTATCAAACCAGGACCGTTTTCTAAATTCTATACCGAAATCGACAACGAATCTTCGCCCCAAATCGGGATTTTTTCGGGCTGGCAAATCTGCCGGAAATTTTTCGACACCCGGCCTGAGGTAAAACTCACCGATTTTTTGCAGATGGACAGCCAGACCATCTTTAATGAAAGCAACTATAAAGCAAAAAATTAAGCGCAGGCTTAAGATTATATTTAAAAATTTAATTTAAAAAGTTCTTAATAACGAAATATGAGAAAGACGCAAATTACCATCGATGTAGAACTCGACGAGAACCATATCCCTGAAAAAATGTTGTGGAACGCACAGGACGGCGGCATCGAAGCGCAGGAAACCAAGGCCACGATGATTTCCGTTTGGGACGATAAAACGAAGGAAGCACTCCGGATCGATCTCTGGACAAAAGATATGCCCGTGGACCAAATGAAAATGTTTCTGCACCAGATTTTGGTATCTTTAAGCAACACCTACCAGCGCGCTACCAGCGAAGACGATGTGGCAGCCTGGATGGAAGAGATGGCGGAAGAGTTCGCACGGAAATCGGCTATTAGAATGTAAGAGCGGCTGCCTATTTGCCGTTGGCTAATAGCTTTTAAATCGCTAATAAAAAATAATATAACTCGCAAATTTCGGAGGCTAAAGCCCTAAGCCATTTGCCAAAAGCTAAAGAAAATGAATTTCAACACCAAAGTAATACACGGTGGCCAACACCACGAATCAGCAACAGGTTCTGTGAACGTACCTGTATTTTTAACGTCTACATTTGCACAAAAATCCCCGGGAATACATTCGGGTTACGAGTACTCGCGGGCGGCTAACCCGACGAGACAAGCCCTTGAAGACAGCCTTGCAAGCATCGAAAACGGCGCACGCGGCCTTGCATTTGGCTCCGGTTTAGCAGCCATCGACTGTGTTCTGAAACTATTGAATCCGGGCGATGAAGTTATCGCCGTGGACGATCTGTATGGCGGAACATACCGTATGTTTACACGACTTTTCGAGAAATATCAGCTTAAATTTAAGTTTGTTAATTTCGATGACGCATCGAAAATTGCAGACTTAATAAACGATAACACCAAACTGATCTGGATCGAGACACCTACCAATCCACTGATGAAACTTGTAGACATCAAAGCTGTGGTAGAGGTTGCAAAAGGCAAAGATATTCTGGTAGCGGTAGACAATACGTTCGCGACACCCTATTTGCAGCGCCCACTCGATATGGGAGCTGATATCGTGATGCACTCGGCCACAAAGTATCTCGGCGGACACTCGGATGTTATTGCCGGCGCTCTGATTGCTAAAACCGCTGAACTTGGCGAAAAACTCCATTTCATACAGTTTGCAAGCGGTGGAATTTTAGGCCCGCACGATTCGTATCTTGTTTTGCGTGGGATAAAGACGCTTGCATTACGCGTTCAGCGTCACTCCGAAAACGGGATGGCTGTGGCGAAATATCTTGAAAATCATCCGGCTGTAGAGCGCGTTATCTATCCGGGACTCGAGTCGCACCCGCAGCATGAACTGGCTAAAAACCAGATGAAAGCTTTCGGTGGTATGGTTTCATTCACATTTAAATCCGGCAAAAAAGAAGATGCCGTGAAATTCCTGGAAAAAGTGAGAGTCTTTACCCTTGCCGAATCCCTTGGCGGTGTAGAATCGCTTGCGAATCACCCTGCACTGATGACCCACGCTTCTATCCCTGAGGACAAACGCGCAGAACTGGGTATTACCGACGACCTTGTGCGTTTAAGTGTTGGAATCGAAGATGAAGAAGACCTTATCGCTGATCTTGAAAGAGCTTTTAATTAATATTAAATCCAGCAATGCAACGATCCTATTGCTGCATTGCCGGACTTTTAAATTGGTGAAATTTTAAGATCATGACAGATTTCCAAAAATACATTCAGCGTTATCTTGATCTTATTCCGTCTGCGGATTGGGTTGAAGAAATGGTGAACAGCGGCGAGAAAACCCATACTTTCTTTAATCAACTTACGACAGAGCAGGCCAATTTTGCCTACGCACCCGGAAAATGGAACCTTAAAGAAGTTTTGCAGCACCTTATCGATGCGGAGAAAATCTTCGCCTACCGCGCCTTGCGCTTTTCACGGAAAGATAAAACGGTATTACCCGGATGGGACGAAGAAGAGTATGGCAAAACATATGACGTGCAGCACCGGCCAGTAGCTACGCTTGCCGAGGAATTCATGGCGGTACGCAAATCTTCGCTGTTGTTTTTTGAATTTTTAAATGCTGAGCAACTCGCACAAACCGGCGTTGCAAACGGTAATGAAATTGGGGTTGAAACTTTAGGTAAACTGATTGTCGGACATAATATTCACCATCTTAATGTGATCGAAGAACGGTATCTTCCGCATTTCCTGAATCTATGAATTGCCCGTGTTGCTCAGGGAAACTCTACAATGATTGCTGCAGACCCTATCATACCCGAGAAAAAGACGCTGCGACGGCAGAACTGCTGATGCGTTCGCGGTTTTCGGCGTTTGCCATACCCAACGGTGCATATTTAATGGAAACCACGCTGCCTGACAAAAGAAAATTCCACAACACTAATGACCTTCAGGAATGGGGCGAGATCAACACGTGGACGAGGCTCGAGATTGTACAGAAACCTACCGAAGACAAAGTCGAATTTAAAGCCTTCTACACCGATGAAAACGGCCGGCCGCAACTTCATCATGAACTGTCACTTTTCCGAAAACTTGGCGGGCGGTGGTATTATGTTTCGGGTAAATTTTTAAGCTGAAAATTAAAAATCTTTCCGCTCCGCTTTCTTTTTCTGGCGCAGCACGTAGAGATATAGGCTTTCAACTTTCGTACGGGCCCAGTCTGTCTTTCGGAGAAATTTTAGCGAAGAACTGATGCTCGGATTATCCGTAAAGCATTTAATATTAATCTGTTCACCTAGTTTCGGAAATCCGCCGTAATACTCTACCAGCTCTTCGAGGATCGCATCCAGGCGTTTTCCGTGTAAAGGATCTTTAGAATTTTCTTCCATCGTGTAAAAATAGCGATTAGTTTTTAAGAACCGTTTCAAACGGAACTTCGTACAATTATTTTAATTTTGCCAAAAACGAGCGATCAAAACTATGCAAAACCTCATCGATACTTTAAAATCCGGCGGAACAATCCTCTATCCTACTGATACAATTTGGGGAATTGGCTGCGATGCGACAAATGCAGAAGCCATCCGGAAAATATTTGAAATCAAAAAACGCGAACCATCAAAATCGATGATTATTCTCGTTGAATCGGTGAAGCGACTGCAGGATTTGGTTGACGTACCCGAACTGGCGTGGGAAATTATGGACCTTTCAGAGAAACCCGTCACCATTATTTATGACAGTCCAAAAGGTTTGCCCCGCGAAATACTGGCTGAGGACGGCAGTATCGGAATTCGTTTAATCAAAGATGATTACCTGAAAAAACTGATCGGGAAACTTAATAAACCTTTGGTTTCCACATCAGCTAACCTTAGCGGACAGAAATCGCCCATGAAATACGCTGATATTTCGTCGGAAATTATAGACGCTGTGGATGCGGTGGCAGAAGAAAACCATGATAAGGTTTCTGAGTATACGGGCTCATCTGTAATCCGGATGTGGATGGACGGCCGCGTGAAAGTGCTGAGAGAGTAATTCCCTATTTCTTATACAACTTTTCGTAAAGTACAATCCACTGCTCCGGCGACATTTTCTGCATCAGTTCAGCAATAAGTTCGTAAGGAATATCTGCGGCTTTTTTAAAGCGAATGCACGATTTCCCCATGTCGAGCTTTCTCGTTACATGCTTTGGATATTCGGTGACGAACCAGTTAAGCAATTCCGGATCGGCGTAAATCCCCATGTGATACAGCGCAATAAAGTTTTTCTGAGAAGCAAGGCTGATGAAAGGCAGCGGCGTATTCGCTTTGCAGTGATAGCCGTCGGGATAGGTCTCTAGCGGGACCTGCCACGCGATCATTCCGGAACTCATATCTACATGGAAACCTTCGGGCAGATTTTCGGAGATGGTTTTAAATAAAAGGAAGAAAGTACTTTTCCGTTCTTCGGGTAGGTTTTTCAGGTATTCTTCAATGGACTCGTCGGCACTTCGCATGGCTAAATTTTTAATTAAAAATACAAAAACAAAAAAATCCGGAAAGAATTCTCCGGATTTTAAGTTGTTTATTTTTTGAGGTACATATCGAAATAATCGGTTACTTTCTGCATCAGATGTACACGATCTTTGCCCATCACATTGTGCTCGTGTCCAGGGTATACAAAGTAGTCGAGCTGCACGCCGTTGTCCACAGCAGCTTTAAGAAACTTCACTGAATGCTGCCAAACCACGACATCGTCCTGCGCACCGTGAATCATCAGTAGCTTACCTTTCAGATTCTGAACTTTATCCAAAAGATTCGCTTTCGCATAACCCTCAGGATTTTGTTGCGGAGAGTCCATGTATCTTTCGGTGTACATGATTTCGTACATATTCCAGTCGATTACTGGGCCGCCTGCGACACCAGCTTTGAAGACTTCCGGGTGTTTCAGCATAAAGCTTGTCGTCATAAATCCACCGTAGCTCCAGCCATGGATTCCCATATTTTCGGTATCCACGTAGGATAAAGATTTAAGATAATCAACACCTTTAAGTTGATCGTTCATTTCAGTTTCACCCAGATTGCGGAATACGGCCTGCTCAAATTTTAATCCTCGGTTAGAAGATCCGCGCCCGTCCATCGTAAACACGATATAGCCGTTCTGCGCCATATATTCGTACCAAAGATTGCCCGACGCTGGAAAACTGTTCGTTATCAACTGCAGGTGTGGGCCGTTGTACAGATACACGATTACCGGATATTTTCTTGCCGGATCGAAATCTGTGGGCAGAATAATTTTTCCGTAAAGCGGTGTGCCGTCATCAGCCTTTAAACTTACATTTTTAATTTCCGGTCTTTTATAATTTTTTAAAGGATTTTCGGAGGTAAGAATGTTTTTGGATTGGCCGTTTGCCGTATTGATAAGGTTTACGATTCTTGGCGTGGTAGCGTTCGAATAAATACCGTAAAGCTGCGTGCCGTCCTTGCTTAAGATACCCGTGTGCATACCCGGCTCGCTACTGAGTTTCTGACTCTTGAAACTGTTCCAGTTTACTTTGTAAAGATGTCTCTCGAGCGGGCTTTCCTGTGTGGAAGTATAATAAATCTCTTTCTTTTTCTCGTTGAAACCGAGGATATCGGTAACCAACCAGTCACCTTTTGTAATTTGCGCTACCAGGCCTTTGTCCAGGTTGTAGTGGAAGAGATGATTGAAACCGGTGCGTTGGCTTTGCCAGATAAAATCGGTGGTAGACCCCGGAAAGAACAGCAGCGGATTTTGCGGCTCTACATATTGAGCAGACTTTTCTTCGAAAAGTGTTTTCATTAAATTCCCGGTTACTGCATCGTATTGCTGCATTACCATGTGGTTTTGGTCGCGGTTCAGCACACCTACGAAAATCGATTTTGAATCCGGACTCCACGTTACTGCAGTAAGGTACTGCTCTTTATCACCTTCAATCTTGAGGAAGGTTTTTTTCTGCGAACTGATGTCGTACACGCCCAACGTTACCTGATGCGAGATTCCGCCGGCCATTGGGTATTTAATGTTTTTGTTCACAGCAGGTGTAGATGCCCAGTCGATAACCGGGTAATCGTTCACCATCGTCTCATCCATTCTGTAAAACGCAATTTTCGAAGCATCCGGCGCTGAAAATGTTCCGCCACTGATTCCGAATTCACTTCGGTGTACGGCTTGCCCGTTTACAATATGCTCATTCTGGTCATTGGTGATGGCCACGGTTTTGCCGTTTCGGTTAAGGTAAAGGTTATTTTTTACGGTGTACACAATGCTTTTATTATCCGACAGGATCTGGGCATTCTGTGCGCCTTCTTCAAGCGAAGTCCATTCACTCACTTTCCAATCCGAACCTGATTTTTCGAGTCGGAAATATTTTCCGTTTTGGCTGTAATAGCCTTTTTTACGGTCGGTAAATTTAATTAATGGGAAAGTTTTAAGCTGCTGCTCTGCAGAAAGATTCTTATTAATCTGGTATAGGGAAACAAGCGTATCCTGTTTCATGCTCTGCATCTCGGTAACCATATAGCCGTTGCGCGTGCCGTAAATATAGGCTTTGGCATCGGACGTCCATGAAAACTGGGGTATGGATTTAATGGCGAGATTACTTCTGAGGCCATTCACCGCTTCGGCCATTGTATATTTTTGGTTTTGGCCAAACACCAGGGTGCTAAAACCAAGAACTAAAAAAGGTAGTTTTGAGAATTTCATTAAAGTAGTTTAAAGCCTTAAAAATAAGAAATAAAAATGATTCTGTTAAGAACTGTTAAAACCTCCTGCATCAATAGATTCCGGCAAAAGGATCTGCTGAACTTGGCGTCCTGTTCCACTGATACTTATGCGTCCAGTAGGCCAGCTTCATTGAGAGAATCCCGAGTCCCGCACCGAACAGAACATCGGAAAAATAATGCTTATTATTCGTAAGCCGCAAAATCCCGATTCCGGTTGCAAAGCTGTAGGAGGCGTAAGGCACCCATTTATATTCGTCGCCGTATTCTATCGCAAGCATTGTGGCGCCCGCAAATGCATTAGCAGTATGTCCGGACGGAAAAGAGAAAGCCGTACCGTCAGGCCGCGGCCGCGCCGTTGTTTTTTTCAGAATATAGACAAGTCCCAGATTGACGAGCTGGCCTTTAACAAGAATGGCCGTGCGGTTCTGCCAGTCGGTTCGGGGTTTCATTCCGGCCCATTCGAAAGCGTAGATGGCTGCCATGGGTGCAAACTGCGCGTAATCGTCAACATGATTCGTAAATCCAAACAGATGGGCTCTCTGTGTGTCCGGATTTTCATTGCTGAACAGCTTGCGGTTCCGGCTGTCAAATAAAATTCCGGCTGACATCAATGCCGCCGGAATGTAAGTTTTGTTATATTCAAATTTAAACTGATTACGCTGCACCAATGCCGAATCCTGCCCGAAAGACAAAAGATAGCTGATCAAAAAATACAGAATCAGAGGTTTTTTCATCGTTTGCGTTATCAGTTCCAGCTTCTTCTATTTAAAGTTGATCTTTCCACCGATCACATTCCGCACTTTTCGCTGCTCAGGATCACCGTAAATATCGATAATTCCACCAGCCCGTGTAGTGGCATTTACCGATCCTGTAACGGTAACCACAGCCACTGCACCTGCATTAGCTGTCACTTTCGCGGTTTCGGATTCTACAGTTTCGCCGAAATATTTTCCGCCTGCACTCACCAGCACATCCTGGTTTTCAGCAATTCCGGTAAGTTTTACTTCACCGCCGGAGTTTGATTTCACATTAAGGTTCGCAGTATTTACGCGCGCATCGATGGTTGAACCTTCGTTAGACACCAATGTAAGCATACGCGCATCGAGTTCATCTTCTGCAGAAATCGAGGATCCCTGGCTGGCCTGGATATCATTCAGGTTTTCATAATACACCTTCACGGATATATTACCGCCCTGCAGGATCATTGCAGGTGCCATCCGGATTTTCAGTTCACCATTTTTATTAATGGTCTCTACATCAGGATTGTCCTGTGGCAGTTCTACCCTCGCGTTGTCGGATTTTACGAGCGTGATCTTTATTTTATCATATACCTTCAGTGACGAGAATTCGCCTACATTGCGTGTAGACTGCGCAAACACCAGCTGTACAGCCACTAACAGAAAACTTCCTAGTACTTTCTTCATTGTTTTATAATTTTACTCCTGTACAAACGGATTCAGGATTGTTTTTATTCTATTTTAAATATTCCTTGCTGATAAGAATCGAAACCAGATCCTGCAAAACGCGCTGCGAGACGAACGCCGCAAAATCATTCCGCTCCATGTGAGGAAGGTAAAGCCGGTTGGTCTGCTCGAAATCTTTAATTCGGACCGTATAATATACGGTTCCGATCTCATTATTAAATTCATCAGAATTCGGACCCGCGACACCGGTTGTGGATAACGCGATGTCAGTTTTAAATAGCTTCTTGCAGCCGCCGCTCATTTCCTGCGCTACCTGCGCGGATACAACCGTATGATTTTGAATGGTTTCGGGATTTACACCCAATAAAGCAATCTTCTGCCAATAATCATAAGCAACAACGGATCCCGTAAAATAGGCTGAGCTGCCTGAGACTGACGTTATTAAATGTGAAACCTCACCACCCGTGCAACTTTCTGCCACCGACAGCGTGAGCTGATGCGCAATCAGCAATTCTTTTAGGATTTCCTGAATGTCGTTTCCGTCCCACGAAATCACTTTATCTGCAATCAGCGGTTTTACTTTTGCGATTTCCAGGTCTAAATCTTTGTTTAATTTTTCTTTATTCGCCCCGACTGCCGTAAGCCGTAGCTTAATGCGGTTCCCGACCGGCAGATACGAAAGCGAAATATGCATTGGAAGCGCAAGTTCCCATGCCTCTATGGTGAGCGCGAGCAGACTTTCGGGAAAATCGACGACAGAAATAATACGAGAAACGATATGGCTCATTGCGTATTTTTCTGTAAGATAAGGCAAAATCTGATCCTGCACCAGCGGCTTCACTTCGTAGGGAACACCGGGCAGGCATATAGCCGTCTTGCCATCTTTTTCGATCATCTGGCATGGCGCAGTGCCATTGGGGTTTTGGAATACGTGCGCCGTGGACAGAACAACAGCCTGGCCTTTATTGATTTCCAGCAGATGTTCGCGCTTTCTTTTGATCATCAGCTTTTTTAGGTGTTCATAAGTCTGATCATCAAGAACCAACTCATCATCAAAATACTTTGCAAAAGCATTTTTTGTACGGTCGTCTTTTGTAGGTCCGAGGCCGCCGGTTGTAATAATAAGGTCGCCAATTTTGAAGCCTTCTGCAAGAGCCTCTTTGATAACTTCTACCTCATCGGCAACGGTGACAATCCTCACTACCGGAATCCCGATTGTTTTAAGTTGCTGTGCTATAAAGTTTGAGTTACTGTCGAGCGTATTTCCCGACAGAATTTCGTCGCCAATCGTGATGAGGACTGCTTTCATTTAAATATTTAAAGGTTTAAATATAATCATTTTAAGGCTCACGCTGATGACAGAAACGGTGAAATAATTAGTGTAAACATAAAAAGACACCCTTCGAAAAGGGCGCTGTACATATTGCGATATATATTTTTTTAATCATGCTTTACCCACACCAGATCTTCGGTGTTATAGCCGATGCTTTTTGCTTTTTGCAGAAAACGCTGCCTAATGTCTTCGGGGATTGTCTTTTGGCGCGACAATATCCAAAGGTTTTTGAGACTGCCGCCGGCAACCAGCGCGTATTTGTAATCTTCATCAATATCGATCACGTTATAGCCGGCCCAAATTGGTTTAAAGAAAGAAACCTTGAGTTCGCCTACATTTTCAGAACCGCGAAAACGCGCTTCACCAATGCTTTGTTTCTGCTTATTTTTAACATAGTCATAACCCTGATTGTCAACTTTGATGTGGCCGTTATCTTTTGTTGAATATTCTGCCGAAACGTTGTTAAGGTTTTTTTCGAAACGATAATCGAGTCTCGCGATTTCATACCATTTCCCCAGATATTTATCGGCGTTGAAATTCTGTACGGCCGTAGCTCCTTTTGGGATACCGGCAGAACACGAATTTAAAATTAACACTGCTAAAATCCCGACCGACAGAGGCAAGATTGTATTCGTAAGCTTATTCAAATTGATTAATTTTTGGCTTAATAATCAAATATAGTGCCTTCGGTAAACGCGATATTCCGGAAGCCAGTATTTAAAGTTTTGGTATCGAGCCCGGTAAATTTACTGAATGCGGGTAAAATAATTTGTGACGCTGAAACCGCGTAGCACGGTAGTTTAATGATTTGCCGACCACGGCCTGCCAGCACCACGCCTGGATGAATATGTCCCGAAACGGTGAAACTACCGTCCTTAATTTCCGGTTCGTGTACAAATGTAAAGGGTGAAATTTCGAGAATTGTATCGATTGTGCTGATACAGTTGTCATCATAAAATTTCTTCGGCACACGATCGTGATTACCCTTGATAAGGATAATTTCTATCCGATTAAACTTTTCCCGCCATGTACAGAAAATATCGAGGTCGCTGTTGTAACCCGCATGGAAGAGGTCGCCGACAATGATCAGTTTCTCCACCGTAAAATGGCTGATAAGTTTTTCGAGAACTTCAAGGTCGTCAAGCAAAATCTGCGATGGGACGGCGATGCCGCTGCGCCGGAAATGCGCCGACTTGCCGACATGCAGATCACTGATAATCAATGCTTTTTCGCGGGACCAATAAATCGCTTTGCGGTTGGTAAACAGAAGAATTTCGTGCTGTATTTCCTTTTCTAGTACTTTTATCATAACAGGTTGCCCATCTTACTGAAGATTCCTTTTCATCGCTTCTTTTTGCAGTCGCATAATCCTCGTATCCAGGTCTTCACTTGTAAGCGACTGGCGGAGGCTGTCTACTTTAATAGGGAAACTGAGCGGGGTAAATGCGTTTGCAAATTTCAGGATAATTTTGGAATTTTCAATCCTTTTGAAGGCATTCATCAGCCGGTGCTCATCGATCTGCTGATTGAAAACCTCGGCATAAGCCTGTTTGAAAAGAAGATTTTCGGGGTTATAATCTTCAAAAACATTAAATATCAAACCTGAACTCGCCTGCAGGCTTTTGTTGTTTTTTTGGATTCCGGGATAGTTTTGTACCACCATTCCTGATATTACGGCGATATCCCGGAATTTGCGGCGCGCCATTTCGGTAGCGTTTACGCTGCTCATCACATCCTGAATAAGGTGGTCTTTGGACAGAATTGTTTTTAAAATTTCTTCATCAATCGGGATTTCCTGTGAGCTAAGCAACTCGAAACCGTAATCGTTCATCGCCATCGAAAAGGAGATCGGTGTAATCTTCGAAATCCTGAATGCGATAAGCACCGCCATCACTTCATGAATAAGGCGACCTTCGAACGGATACATAAACAGATGATGGCCGTCACGGGTTTCGATCATTTCCACTAAAAATTCGTCATCCTTTGGAATATGCGAATTGCGCTCCTGGCTCACCAACAGCGGATGCAGAAATTTAAGTTCTTTCTCGGATGATTTTGCCTGCAGCGAATCCGACAGTTTAAGTCTTAAGAAATGGCTCAGATGCGAGGTTAAAGGCAAACGGCCACCGAGATAACTCGGGATCATGGCTTTCCCTTTAGCATTCCTTACATAAACCGTCATTTCCTTAATATGCGAGATTTCGAGTACGCGGCCGGCAAGTATAAATTTATCTTCTTTCTTGAGCCTTGTGATGAAATATTCTTCGATCATCCCGATATATCCACCGCCTAAAAATTTAACTTTAAGCATTGCATCGCTCACGATAACGCCAATGTTCATGCGGTGCAACATCGCAATTCTGCGGCTTGTGACTTTATAAAGCCCGTTTTCGATGATAACTTTGTGATACTCTTCATAATTTTTCAATGCGCCGCCGCCAATGGTGATAAACTGAAGCAAGCCCTGCCATTCTTCTGCGGTGATTTCCGAAAAGGCATGCGTAGATTTCACCCTCGGGAAAAGCTCTGCCTCATTGAAGCCGTCGCCCACAGCCAAAGTCATCAAAAACTGAATCAGCACATCAAACGACATTACTACAGGCGTTCGCGGCTCTATCACTTTCTGTTTTACAGCTTCTTTAAGCGCAGCAACTTCGATAAGTTCGAGCGAATGTGTCGGCACAAAATAAATCTTTGAAGTCTCAAAAGGTGAATGGCCACTTCGGCCCGCACGCTGCAGAAAACGTGCGACTCCTTTGCTCGAGCCTATCTGTATCACGGTATCGACAGGTTTAAAATCGACGCCAAGATCGAGCGACGAGGTTGAGATTACTGCTTTAAGATAACCTGAACTCAAATTTTCTTCAATCCAGATACGGAGTTCGCGATCGATTGAACTGTGATGAATCGCTATCTGCCCTGCAAAATCGGGGTATTCGCGTAACAAAAGCTGGTACCACATTTCCGCCTGACTTCGCGTATTCGTAAAAACCAATGTAGTCTGGCTTTTGAGTATAACTGGCACCACCTTATCGACGAGTTTCGCGCCGAGATGTCCGGCCCAGGGCAAAACTTCTACCTCATTTGGGAAAATCGGGATAATGTCTATTTTCTTGTTCTCTTTAGCGACTACTTTTGTTTTCTTTAAATCGTATGGAATTAAAACCTCCATGGCTTCATCCAGATTGCCGATCGTAGCTGTAATTCCCCAGATTTTAAGCGAATTCTGATAACTTAAAATCTGCGAAAGCGCCAGTTCAACGAGAACACCGCGTTTCGAGCCGATGAGTTCATGCCACTCATCAATTGCGACACATTTTAAACTTTTAAAAAATCTTTGATTATTTTTCTGCGCGAGCAGCAACTGCAGACTTTCGGGGGTTATGATAAGGATTTCGGGCATCTTTTTCGTTTGCGAAGCCCGTTCAGCCTGAGGCGTATCGCCGTTCCGAACTGCCACTTTCCAGTCGAGGCCAATCTCGTCGATGGCTTCGGTCATTGCTTTTGCAATATCTTTAGCCAGTGCTCTCAGCGGTGTAATCCAAAGGAGGTGCAAATTACCGTTGTAACGTTCAGGATTGTTCAGAAAATCAGTAATCACCGCCAGAAAAACCGAATAGGTTTTGCCGAAACCCGTGGGTGCCACCACCATTCCGCTGTATCCAAGCCCAAATTTTTCCCAGGTTTCACGCTGAAAAGTAAACGGTTCAAAACCTTTCGCGCCCAGCCATCCCTGTACAATGCCGTAACCTTCTGATTCCAGAAATTTCTTCGCCATTATCTGATCAGTTTTTTCACCTCTTCAATATCGTCTATCTCGTCGGCTTTTTTGTCCCGCCGCCACCGTAAAATTCGTGGAAATCGCAATGCCACGCCGCTTTTGTGGCGGTTGCTGAGTCCGATTCCTTCAAAGGCAATCTCAAATACGAGTTCGGGTTTTACGGTTCGCACAGGCCCGAATTTCTCGAGCGAATTCTTAGTCACAAACCTGCTTACCTCCATAATTTCCTTATCGGTGAGCCCTGAATACGCTTTGGCTACGGTTACGAGTTGATCTTCTTTTTTCACCGCAAAAGTATAATCTGTGTAATATCCGCTGCGGCGGCCACTGCCTTTCTGCGCATAAATAAGGACGGCGTCTATTGTAAGCGGGTCGACTTTCCATTTCCACCAGTCGCCTTTTTTGCGACCTGAGTGGTATAACGAATCCCTGTGCTTCAGCATCAGACCTTCACTGTTGTTTTTACGTGAATCTTCACGGACTGGAACCAACTCGTCCCAGTTTTCAAAGCGAACTATCTCCGAAATTGAAATATTTTCCGGAGCCTGCGCTTCAATAAGTTTTTCAAGGACTTTTCTGCGGTGAGAAAGCGGTCTGCCACGCAGATCTTCATCATTAAGTTCCAGTATATCGTACGCAAACACCTGCACCGGAATTTCCCGGAGCATCTTTGGAGTAATGGTTTTGCGGTTCAGGCGTTTCTGAAGTTCATTAAAGTTTAAAACCTCGTTATCCACCACCGCGAGTATTTCACCATCGATAACGAAATTGCCTGACATCTGTGCGAGGGTCGCTTCGATCTCAGGAAATTGCGGCGTAACGAGTTCTTCACCGCGCGACCAGATGAAAACTTCGTCATTTCGGCGGATGAGTTGCCCGCGGATGCCATCCCATTTATACTCGGCCTGCCAATAAGCAGGTTCGCCCAGATCGTTTATTTCTTTCTCGAGCGGATAGGCAAGGCAAAAGGGATAAGGTTTTGAATTGTCGGGGTTAATGTTGATGCCCGAAATCAGTTCTTCGAAATTGACATCATTGACGTCCCATTTTCCCATGATGCTGTGCATCAGCTGGCTCGAATCGATTTCGGAATATTTTGAAAGCGCTGTAATCAGCAATTTTTTTGAGACCCCGATCCGGAAGCTGCCGCCTATGAGTTTATTAAATATGAATCTTTCGGTATAATCGAGGCCATTCCACGAATCGGTGACATAAGCCTTTTTTTCTGCTTCGGTTTTTGCACCCAAATCAGAAAGCTCGTCCATCCATTGAGAAAGTGACTTTTCAATGTTATTTTCCGGTGGCGGAAGGATAAGTGAAATGGTTTCGCCAAGATCGCCGACCGACGAATAACTTTCAAGGAAAAGCCATTCGGGAAGCTGAATAATCTCGAGTGCCCACTGTTTGAGGTAATTTGTATTCACCGGACGTTTTGGACGTTTACCGGTAAACAACGCGAGGAACCAAAGTTTATCATTCTCGGGTGCCGTACGCAGATAATGCACCATCGCATCTACTTTTGCGGTGGTTTTGTTGCTGCTTTCGAGCGATGATATAAGTTCTGCAAAATGCTTCATGCTCCGGATTTAGCTTTTATCTTCTTTAGTAACCGATTCTTCGAGGATTGTTTTTTCCTCTTCCTCTTCGTCGCCGAAGTTGGTTTTCACTTCGTAAGCCTCGATCCCAAGTTCGTTTAAATATTTTGAAAATACGGCTGTCTGGCCGTGGGTGACATGTACTTTTTCCGCGCCCGTAGCCTTTACGGTAGCGAGAAGACCAGCCCAGTCAGCATGATCGGAAATCGCAAAGCCCGCATCTGCTGAGCGCCAGCGACGTGAGCCCCGAACCTGCATCCAGCCCGAACACAATCCTGTAGCACGGTTCGGGATTTTACGGATCATATTGGAATCGAGCAACGCCGGTGGTACGATTACAATCTCATTATTTACTTTTTTAAGGTCTTCATTAAAATAAACACACTCATATTCCGGAAGGTTGATTCCCGATGACTCAATGGCTTCATTGATTTTGGCGACCGAATTGTGAACGAAAATCTTTCCGCAGCCTTCGACTGCTTTCATAATCCGCTGTGCTTTTCCCAGAGAATAGCCGATAAAAACGGAAGTCTTTCCCTGCTCTTTATTCGTCAGATGCCAGTTTTTCATCTGTTCGGCGTACTGTTCCGGTTGTAACCAGTTGTAAATGGGCAGACCGAAGGTACTTTCGGTAACAAACTCGTTGCACTGAACCAGTTCGAATGGTGTTGAAAGACCGTCGTCCTGCACTTTATAATCTCCTGAGAAGACAGAAACATAGCCTTTATATTCCATCCGGATCTGTGCGGAGCCGACGATATGCCCCGCCGGATGAAATGAAAGCTGTACACCGTTGATATTGATTACTTCTCCGTAAGGTAACGACTGCACCTCGATATCGGGGCCAATACGGTGTTTTAAAATGGGTTTGGTAAAATCCTGACACAGGTATTTCTTCATCCCCCACTTGGCATGATCGCCATGACCGTGTGAGATTACGGCGAGATCCACAGGCCGCCACGGATCGATATAGAACTTGCCGGGAATACAGTAAATGCCTTTGTTGGTAAATTCAATAAGTTTCAAATTCGGGAAGATTTTTTGGGGTTGGGTTAACAAATATTAAGCCGATAAGATTGAGTGTGAACGGTTGATATTACTGGTGAGGGTTGGTGAGTAAATATTTTGTCAAGATTTTTATCGGAAGACTGTCTTGCCAAATATTAAAGTATTGTAAAAAGTCTTACCAAACTGCAAAAAAATTTTGGTTGGTTTAATTCTTGTTAACGACACAGCAACATTTCGCAGGAGCGGATATGATGTTGTAGCCCGGATTGAAACGGCATCCTTTTTCGTTGATTCCGCGTAAGCGAAATCAACGAAAAAGATACAGTGGAAAGCCGGTAGAGGTCTCATGATAAAACATCATCTGTTGCTCCTAAAATAAACCAAAAAAAATATTATTATGATCACACTGATTCCTGACGTGCCCGAAAATGTGGCTGCTTTCCGCGCTACGGGTGAGATTACAAAAGACGATTTCGAAAGTGTCGTGATGCCTCATGTGAAGGCAAAAGTAAACACTTTTGACGAACTGAATTACTTGCTTTTACTGGATACCGATCTCGACAAATTTACTGTCGGAGCCTGGATGCAGGATGCTTTTCTGGGCCTGAAAAACCTGACTAAATGGAACCGCGCCGCGATAGTGACCGACAAGGAAGCGGTGAAGAAATTTACCGACGGTTTCAGCGCTGTAGTGCCGGGCGAGTTCCGCGGATACGGCAAAGAAGAACTGTCTGAAGCCATTTCGTGGTGTGCAAACGGAAGTACGGAAAATCGCTAACCTAAAAAAAATCAAACATTATGTCAACGGAAAATTTAAGCAATACTGAAGCATTAGAAAAACTGAAAGAACTCTCGGAAAAAGCCAGAATCTGTATGTTTTGCACCGACCTTACTTCAATTCCGATCACGGTGCGCCCGATGAGTCTGCAAGAAACCGATACCGAAGGTAACCTTTGGTTCATCAGCAGTGACGCCAGCAATAAAAATTTTCAGATCGCCGAAGACAACCGCGTTCAGCTGCTATTTATGAATAACAGCAATTCTGAATACCTGTCGGTTTTCGGAGAGGCGTTTATTTATAAGGATAAATCGACTATTGAAGATAAGTGGAGCAATATTGCAAACGCTTGGTTTGAAGAAGGAAAAGACGATCCGAAAGTGAGCATTATCCGTGTAGCGCCCCACGACACTTATTACTGGGATACAAAAGCCGGAAAACTGGTTTCTTTAATAAGTTTTGCAGCCGCTGCGATATCCGGCACCAAAACTGATAACAGCGACGGTGTGGAAGGCAAACTGAACGTGTAAAAATCTATTAAACTAAAGGGTTTAAAAAATATCCGGCTCATGAATGGGCCGGATATTTTTTTGCAGCGATTCCTATTTGAAAATGTCTGCCAAAAAGTTTTTCATCTCCTGGAATGACTGCTCGTCCGCTCCCCGGTCATAGGCAATCGGCAAATTAAATTTCCGTCCGGTCTCGGTGGCCCCGGGATTGGTGAAAGCATGGAGTGCATTCGGATAATCAACAAATCTGTAATTGATCTTAGCGCTGTCCATTTCATTTTTAAACCCTTCAATTTCTTCCTTTGACACCATTTTATCTGCGCCGCCGTTCAGCACAAGGTATTTTACTTTATTATTGTTTGCACGGATCCCGGTTTTCAGATTTCCATGAAAACTTACAACACCTTTAAAATCCCCTGAAAGCCGCGCCATATTAAGTGCCTGCGAGCCACCGAAGCAGTAACCAATAATGGCCATCTTACTGTAATCTGCATTCGGCGTTATGATGATTTTGTTTTTTACCGCATCGAACATACGTCGCGCATCTATAGGAATATTATAAAAATGTGAGGACAGTTTTTGTGCTTCCTCAAGTGTCTCTACTACCTTTCCCTCACCGTAATAATCGACAGCCACTGCATAATAACCCAATTCGGCAAGTTGCTTCACGCGGCCTTTTACATAATCTGTAAGTCCCCACCATTCTGGCAGGACGAAAACCACCGGAAGTTCACTCTCCAGGTCAGGGTTGTACGCCGCAAATGAGCGGTGCGTCACACCGTTGATTCCGTACGAAATTTCTTCGGTTTTAATTTTCGCGTTTTCGTTCTTTTCAGCAGAAGTTTCGGTCTGCGCAACAGAATCTGTAACTGCGGATTTTTTCGAACATGAAAACATTGTCAGCGAGAGCGCGAGCGCAATTACAAACGGGTATTTTTTCATTGTGTTTGAGTTTTAAACCGGCATCAGTGAATATGCTTTTCGGCGTGATATGAACTTCTTACCAACGGCGAACTTTCAACATGGCGAAAACCTAAGGAGAGCGCAAAAAGCCGGTATTCTTCAAATTCTTCCGGATCCACAAAACGCTGCACGGCCAAATGTTTCTGGGTAGGCTGCAGATACTGTCCGATGGTGATGACATCCACATTCGCATTGCGGATATCTTCGATGGTTTGCAGCACTTCGGGTTTCGTTTCGCCCAAACCAAGCATCAGACCGGTTTTGGTGCGGTTTTGTCCGGCTTCTTTCATGTAGCGCAAAACTTCGAGGCTACGTTCATATTTGGCCTGAATCCGAACTTCGCGCGTGAGTCTTTTTACGGTCTCCATATTATGCGAAATCACTTCCGGCGCCACTTCGATAAGACGGTCGATATGTTTGGTAATGCCCTGGAAATCGGGAATTAAAGTTTCCATCGTTGTTCCGGGTGAAATACGTCTGACGGCGTTCACGGTTTCCGCCCACAAAATGGAACCCATGTCTTTGAGGTCATCACGGTCAACGGATGTGAGTACCGCATGTTTAATTTTCATTAATTTAATCGATCGCGCGACTTTTTCGGGTTCGTCCCAGTTCACCGCGAGTGGTTTGCCGGTCTTCACGCCGCAAAATCCGCAACTGCGCGTGCAGATATTACCCAAAATCATAAAAGTTGCGGTGCCTTCGCCCCAGCATTCACCCATATTCGGGCAGCTTCCGCTTTGGCAGATCGTGTTTAACTTGTATTTATCGACCAAAGTGCGGAGCTCACGATAATTTTTACCAGTCGGGAGTTTTACGCGTATCCATTTTGGCTTTTGTATGAGGGTGCGTGTAGGGCTTTCGTTCATTTTTAATTGGAATAATTTACAAATTTAAGGATTTGCAGCGTATGAAAATCAGTCTGAAAAATCGTTGGATTTTAGCAACTCCGCTAAAACTTTCTTTGCGCGCATGATGCGTACTTTGGTATTTGCTACCGTTAAATTCAGTTCTTCGGCAATTTCGCGGATGCTTTTTTCCTCGAAGAACCGAAGTCTGATAATTTCCTGATAATTTGTGTCGAGACTTTCAATGGCTGCAAGGATCTGCTTCTGGTCCTCTTCCGAAATCAAAAGTTCTTCGGGCGAACGCGCATAGTGGTTTTTAAAGCCTTCGAAATTCTCGGTGGTGTCTTCATTTTCACGGCTTTTTTTCCGCCAGTAATCGATCACTGTATTTTGCGCAATGGTGAGAATCCAGGTTTTGAACTGAAAATTTGGGTCGTAAAGATCCAGTTTTGCAAGTACTTTTGAAAAAACTGACACTGTGATTTCGTCGGCAATATTCTCATCCTGCACTTTTTTCAGCACAAAACTGAAGACATCCAGCCAGAAAAGGTTAATCAACTGTGTCTGAGACTTCTGGTTTTTATTTTTAGCAAGAGCAATCAGGGCTAAAAGGTCTGTGCCATTCATATTTACAAAGTTACTCTTTTAAATAGAGTTAATAAGTTCAGGCGGTTACTTTGCTTCAAAACAATTGGAGTTTTAAGTAAAAAAGCCGTGCTTTGTGTAGCTAAATTTAAGTAAAGATGAAATCAAAAAAGAAATACAAGAAACAACTTTTAAAAGCGTTACAGGAAATGGCTTCCACTGAATATGTGCTGCTGGAAAGTATGACGAACCTTATGCTTTTAAAGGAAATGAAAGAGCAGAATATTTCGTTTAAAAAGGGCGACACTTTCAGTTTTGAAGACAATATCTTCGACTACAGTGAGGACAAAAACATCCGTCAGCTGGCGAAACTCCGCAAAAAAATGCTGAAAACCATTAATAAAATTGTTGACAAAGGAAGCTTCAAGGACAAAGAAATCGAATTCTTAGCGTAATATCATTTCGGTAACGGCGTTCCGTCTACCGAAAATTGCACTCGATACAGCGAATGCCGTCGTTCAAACTTGCCGCTGAGCTGGTCTACCATCGCGTCTATTTCGAGCCGGCCAAAGGATTTATTGGGTGCTTTTTTGCCAAAAACACGTCCGTTGTTCTGGTATTCTTAATTTTTGCTATTTTAAAACAAAAAAGCACTGAAATCCGCTATATTTTAGCCTATTTTTTTATGTATCTTCAACTGGAATTAAAGGTTGGGGATGCTATCCCGCTTCATCAGCTGCATCTTCTCCACGCATTCATAAATATTGTTCTGAACCTCATCCCACATTTCTGGCTGTACCGGCTACAATTATTACTTTTGCACTTCGGTTAAACAAACAGTCTTGAACACCGTAAGACCAGCCGCCCAGTTTGACTATACACACACAAATGATGGGAAAGAACAAATTTCCTGTTGAATTAGGAGCAGAAAGCCAAGAGTTTTTTGCTCCTTTTTATTTTGACCGAAAGTTTTTTTTTATAACATTAGGTATATTAAAAAAAAAGTTGACAGACTAGATTCTGACAACGTTTTTTTATTTAAATGGTATTGTTAAACTTAAGCTTCACAACTCGAACACGTCACGAAATTCACCATCATTTCTTTCGAAACTGATGAACTTCTTTGGTAGTACAGGGTTTTAACGCCTTTCTTCCAGGCTTCGATATACAGGTAATTCACATCCTTCACCGGCATTGTAGACGGAATCTGAAGATTCAGCGACTGTGCCTGATCGATGTACTGCTGACGCTGTGCGGCCTGAGAAATAATCTCCATCGGAGAAATCTCGCGGAAAGTCTTGAATACTGCTTTTTCCTCGTCGGTAAGTTCAGCCAAATGCTGTACAGAACCGTGGTTCAGCATGATCGTACGCCATGTTTCCTCATTATCCAGACCTTTTTCCTGAAGAAGTTTCGCCAGATATTTATTCTTACGCATAAAGTTTCCTTTTGCCAGGCCGGCTTTATAATAGTTTGAGGCAAATGGTTCAATTCCCGGAGAGGTTTGACCTAAAATCGCCGAACTTGAAGTCGTAGGTGCGATAGCCATGGTGGTGGTATTTCGCATTCCGTAGCCCTTCAGCAGTTCAGGTTCGCCATAGATATTTGCAAGCTCCTGCGAAGCCTGCAAAGACTGTTCTTTGATCTGGCGGAAAGCGCGTGCATTAAACTGCGTCGCCTCAAAGCTTTCAAACGGAATCATGTTTTTCTGTAGATACGAATGGTAACCCAAAACGCCTAAGCCCAGCGCTCTGTGACGTAATGCAAAGTTTCTGGCGCCCGTCAGATAGTAGTTTCCTTCCGTTTTGTCAATGAATTCAGAAAGCACAGCATCGAGGAAATAGATTGCAAGTTTCACCGCGTTGGTGTCTTTCCATTCGTCATACAGTTCAAGGTTCATAGAAGACAGACAGCAGATAAAAGATTCTTCCTGCGAAGAAGGCAGCATGATCTCGGAGCAAAGGTTACTTGCGTTGATCGTCATGCCTAGGTCTTTGTAGACCTGTGGTTTGTTTCTGTTTACGTTATCGGAAAACAGAATATAAGGTAAACCTTTCTGCTGGCGGCTTTCAAGGACGCGTGCCCAGATTTTACGTTTGTCGGTATCGCCGTCTATCATGTCCTGCATCCAGTAATCAGGGACGCAGATTCCGGTAAACAGGTTCTGGATCGGGCTTCCGATATCTTTAATCGACAGGAATTCCTCAATATCACCGTGGTCAATATCAAGGTAAGCCGCAAATGCGCCACGTCGAACGCCGCCTTGCGAAACCACGTCCATCGCGGTATCATAGAGTTTCATAAACGAAACAGCACCCGACGATTTTCCGTTATCGGTAACGGCCGTTCCGCGGTTTCTAAGCTCACCAAAATAGCCCGAAGTTCCGCCACCAATCTTAGTCTGCATTATCACTTCGCCGAGTTTATGGGTAATGCCTTCGATATTATCTGGAACATGTACATTGAAGCAGGAAATCGGCAAGCCGCGCTGCGTACCCATATTGGCCCACAC
Source organism: Bacteroidota bacterium (assembly GCA_023419095.1). Classification (GTDB taxonomy): domain Bacteria; phylum Bacteroidota; class Bacteroidia; order Flavobacteriales; family Weeksellaceae; genus Kaistella. The sequence goes on from JAEZYN010000042.1 coordinate 37,450, forward strand.
CGGAGACGAAAAACTGATCCATCCTTTGGTGATCATCTCTTCGAAAGCCGGCTGAAGTTCGGGTTTGTATAATCTTTTCGCCGCCGCGGTGGTAATTCTTTCGATCGCGCCTTTCACGGTTTCGCCTTTCAGCAGGTACCCGCGGTTCAGCATTTGCTCGGACTCTTCGTTGAGCCACCAGATGTTTGTGTTTTCTTCCATTTATTTATGCTTTTGGCAGTAGGCTTTCGCGTTCTGCATTATTATATTTTTATTTAGGAGCAACATAGTTTCGCTGCTTCCGGAAAGTGTACCCGCTCTACGTCTCGTCCCGAAGACGAGACTGCGATCGGGGCTAAAAGTTCGGGCATTTTTTCTTTCGAAAGTTCTTCGAAACCGTTGAACTTACCGTCGAACCTCGAGACCTTGGAACGCCATCGAAACCTAATAGGTTTTAGAAACCTTTAAGGTTTATCACTGAATCAGAACAAATCGTTCTCCGTAATACTCTTATCGTGCTTCGTATAATCTACTGGTCTTTTCGCAAAGAAATCGTCCATTGAGTTCGCGAATACTTCTTCCTCAAACCAAATCATTGGCTTGTAATCTTCAGCCGAAACATTGTAACGAGTCTGCATCCCGATTTTCTTCAGGCTGTCGTCCACACGATATTTCATAAAGTTGAGTAAACTTTCTTTCGAAACATTGTCGATTTCGCCCAACTCGAAAATCCAGTCGAGGATTTCGGCTTCAAGCTCGATCGAATGGTCTACAAGCGTGTAAATATCTTCGATATCCGAATCGGTAAGTAAGTCCGGTTGCTCTTCGCGGATTTTATTGATCAGGTAAATGCCGGCGTTTGCATGGATCTGTTCGTCCACCGAAGTCCAGGCGATGATATTGGACACGTTCTTCATGTAACCTTTAAACCTCGTAAACGAAAGAATAATGGCAAACTGCGAGAAAAGCGACACGTTTTCGATAAGAATGCTGAACAGCAACAGTGACGACACGTACTCCTTTGGCGTGGTGGAATTGGCGTGTTTCAGCACATTCGACAGAAAGTCGATGCGTTTTTTGATGGCCGGAATTTCTACAACATGGTTGAAAGCATCGTTGTAGCCCAAAACCTCGAGCAGGCGCGAGTACGCTTCTGAGTGGCGGAATTCACATTCCGCAAACGTAGAACCCAGGCCGTTGAGTTCGGGCTTTGGCAAGTGGTGGTACAGATTGCCCCAGAAGGTCTTCACCGATACCTCGATCTGGGCGATGGCCAAAAGCGCGTTCTTCACCGCATTTTTTTCGTGTGGCTCCAGCTGCGACTGAAAATCCTGCACATCGGCGGTAAAATCTACCTCAGAATGTACCCAGAATGATTTGTTGATGGCGTCTACAAATTGCAAAACTTCCGGATATTCGAAAGGTTTATAGTTTACTCTCTTTTCAAAAATTCCCATAGCAAAACGGATATGTTTACAAAATCAGGCTGCACCAGCCAATAAATAAGGTTGTTGTGATTTGAGCCGAATCTATTTCAAGGCAAAAAACCTACTGTCGGCAGTTCACAAAAATAGAGATTTGGATTGCAGTAGAAA
>JAEZYN010000065.1 GCA_023419095.1 Bacteroidota bacterium
GGTCTCGATTATGAAGTTGACAGTTTTAAATTTGATCCCAAATTCCGGCCGTTTCAGGTGCTGCAAATCTATCCCTCACCAGGGTCGCGCGTAAAAGACGGGCGTACCATTATCTTAAAAGTGAACCCGAGAACCTGGGCGCAGGTTTCAGTTCCTGATATTTTAGACCGTTACAAAGGTCTGGCTTTCCGCCAGCTGGAGCAGGTTGGCTTAAAGGTGGGTGACACGATTTACGAGCCAAGTATCCAACGCGATGCGGTCTTAAGAATGACTTACAACGGTACTGCCCTTAAACCGGGAACTTTACTTCCGCGATTTTCCACTATCGGCGTGGTGATAGGTGCCGGTCCGAAACGGAATATCACGGTACCAAATCTTGTGGGTCTCACCGTGCAGGAAGCCAAGGCTGTCATTGCGCAGAATCTATTTGAAGTAGGCCTTGTGGAAAGTGAAGACGGCAAGCAGGATGAATCTGATATCGTTTACTATCAGGATCCCGCGGCATTTGATGTTCGGGACCAGGGTATGCAGATCGATATATGGTCCAGCAAGAAAACACCCGCAGAAATGGGTGCGAAAATTTCGCAGCTGAATTCGCTATACCGAATAAAACTTGAAGAAGTTCCGCCAATGCCGAATTACGATGATGCGCCTGTATATTCGGAACCTGCGCCGCGCACGGAGCCAAGACCGGAAGTGCCTAAAACTGAAACTCCGAAAACTGAAGCTCCGAAAACTGAGACACCAAAACCTGCGGCTAATAAAACCGCAACCGACCCAAAGACTAAAACTCAGACTTCATCCGCACCGGCTAAAGCCACACCCGCAAAAGCGGAAGAGAAACCCAAGGCCCGAAAAGTGGTTGTAGAATAAGTCTTTTTGAACATAAAACACCTGAGCTTCAGCCATCCTGAAGCTTTTTTTATCCAATGACCGATCCAGACGAAGATTTTTTAGATGAAGAACTGCTAAGCGCTAATCCGGCGGACACCGAAACTGCGGAACTTTTTGAGCATCTGAACCTTACGGTTGATGGCAACCAGCAACCATTGCGCATTGATAAATTTCTGCACATTTTCCGGCAGAATTCTACACGGAACAAGATTTCGCAGGCCTGCCGTGCGGGAAATGTGGTAGTGAACGGTAAAGCTGTAAAACAGAACTACCGCGTGAAGCCGGGCGACAGGATTTCGGTCTTGCTCAGCCGGCCGCCACGTGAAAATGTCATCGTTCCACAAGATATTCCGATAAATATCGTTTACGAAGATGATGACCTGGTGGTAGTAGACAAAGATCCCGGAATGGTGGTGCATCCGGGTCACGGAAACTGGGACGGTACGCTGGTGAATGCACTGGCTTTTCATTTTGAAAAGAACGGGGCCAAATCTGATCTTGACAGGGTAGGGCTGGTTCACCGGATTGACAAGGATACGTCCGGACTTTTGGTGATTGCCAAGACGGAATATGCTTTAAGTTTCCTGGCGAAACAGTTCTTCGACCGCAAAACGCGCCGCTTATACTGGGCTTTTGTGTGGGGTAACATGGCTGAAGATGAAGGTACGGTTACCGGAAATATCGGGCGGCACCCCAAAAACCGCCTGCAGATGTCAGTATTTGAAGACGGAAGCGCCGGCAAGCACGCGGTAACGCATTATAAAGTCATTGAAAGGTTTAAATACATGACGTGGGTTGAATGTAAGCTCGAGACTGGCCGCACGCACCAGATCCGAGCGCATTTCAAGCATATCGGGCATACGCTTTTCAATGACGAAAGGTATGAAGGTGAACAGATTCTGAAAGGCGTAAACCTTCCGAAATACCGCCAGTTCATCAAAAACGTTTTTGAGGTGTTGCCGCGCCACGCACTTCACGCGCACACGCTTGGCTTCGTGCATCCCACCACCAAAGAGGAGATGTACTTTGAAAGTCCGATGCCAAAGGACATGGCCGCAGCCGTCGAAAAGTGGCGGACTTACCTTGAAAATAATTGAGTAAAAAGTTGGTATATTTGCAAAAATTTTGATTTGATCCACATTATGAGGAAATTAGGAGCCTTATTTTTAATATTTATCTGTATTAATTTCTTCAAAAGTCAGGAAACACTGCCGTTCTACCAGCAGTATCTGATGGACGGAGACTTTCTCTTCAATCCCGCTCAATACGGGAAAACGGATGACGTTGTACTCAATCTGAACTACCAGAAACAGTTTGCCAATTTTGACCAGTCGCCCAATGTGCAGTCTATCGGTCTGCATGCCAATGTTTTCGACCGTGTAGGTGCCGGACTGACTTTCTTCCGCGACCAGAACGGACCCGTTTCATCCAACGGAATCACGGGTGGCGCGTCATATTTCATCCCAATCGATGATGACGGCGAGCGCCTGAGCCAGTTTTCGTTCGGTACTTCGATAAGTCTGTATAACATGAACATTGATCTGGCGATGCTGAATCCGCAGGATCCGGGTGACCCGACACTTTCGGCTGACAACAACAGTATTTTCCTGGCGTACGCGAACCTGGGTATGGCTGCTACGTACAGGGGGCTTTTTGGTAGTGTGTCGGTGAATGATATTGCGATTACCAATGATATCCCGATCGTGAACGGCATAGAGCCTGAACCCACGAAATACATATTCACGCTGGGGTACGATTATTATTTGGCAGAAGGTTTTGCGGTAAGTCCGTCCGTGATGATGAATTTAAATACAAATTCCGCCCGGATCATCGATTTTAATCTGATGGCGACCGTAGGCGATGAAGACACCACGTTTTCCGGTGGTGCGAGTTTCCGCACGGCTAAAAACAAATTTGGCAGTCAGAATCTGGGTATTTCACCCATTATCCGGGCTAAGGTGAACAATTTCACCTTTGGAGCGACGTACAATTTTGGTCTGTCCGATATCCAGCAATATGCCGGCAGCAGTTTCATGCTGAGTGTAGGTTACAACCTGGAGAACTTCATCAATCAGCGCGGCTTCAGGTATTGATTAGGGGGAGAAGAGTAAAGAGACAAGAGTCAAGAGCCAAGAGCCGAGAACCAACTGCCAGGAGCCAAGAACCAAGAGCCAGTAGCCAATCCAACCTAAAGAATTCACAATCAAAAATCAGCACTTTCTGAGTCATGCTGTATATCCACATTCCGTTCTGCAAGCAGAAATGCAGCTACTGCAACTTCCATTTTTCCACGTCGCTGAAATACAAAGGCGATATGCTGGCCGCGATCAGAAGGGAAATCGGGCTGCGGCAGCATGAACTTCAGCATAGACAGCTGAAATCGCTCTATTTTGGAGGTGGAACACCATCTGTACTTGAAGCTGACGAACTGAAGATGCTGATTGATGAGGTTTTAAAATATTTTACCTTCGATCCCGGCATTGAAATTACCCTTGAGGCCAATCCCGATGATTTGGATTCGTCTTTTCTGAAAGAACTGCGGTCTACGGAAATAAACAGACTGTCAATCGGGACGCAGAGTTTTTTTGATGATGATTTAACGCTGATGAACCGCGCACACTCCGCGGCTGAAGCTGAAAGTTCGATAAAACGCGCGCAGGATTGCGGTTTTGAAAATTTAAGTATTGACCTTATTTACGGTTCGCCGACTTCGGATCTTTCGCTTTGGAAGCAAAGTTTAAATAAAGCCGTTTCGCTCGATGTGCCGCATGTTTCGGCATATGCTCTCACCGTGGAGCCAAAAACTGCACTCAATCAGTGGATTGCGCAGAACAAAATTAAACCACCCAACGAAAGTGAGCAGACCGAAGATTTCTATTACATGTCAGATTTTCTGAAACTGAACGGCTTCCAGCATTACGAAATCTCAAATTTTGCAAAACCCGGTTTTGAATCCCGTCACAACACGGCGTATTGGCAATACCGCGAATACCTCGGGCTCGGACCTTCCGCGCATTCGTACGACGGGCGCAGCGAAAGAAGCTGGAACATTGCCAATAACGCAAAGTATATCAATACTCTAAACCAAAATATTTTAGCCAAAGAAACCGAAAGTCTGTCCGAAAAAGACCGTTTCAATGAAATGCTGATGATCGGTTTGCGGACAGCCAAAGGTGTGGATAGGTCGGTTTTAAAAAGCAGTTTCAGTGCTGAAATCCTGACGCATTTAGAAAAAGAAACCGCCGAAAAACTTCGGGACGGCATTCTGGTCATCGAAAATGAATTTTTAATGATTCCGGAAGCGCACTGGTTTCTGGCGGACGGAATCGCGGCCGACCTTTTTTACTTAGGTGAAGACTGATGAGCGGACTTCACCTTTGCGGATGCCCGGCACGTTGACAAATTCCGTATTTTTGCGCAAACTTTAGCCAGTTGAAAAAGAAAAAACAGGACTTCAGCCATCTTTCGGCGACGCAGCCGATCGGTATTTTTGATTCGGGTGTGGGCGGACTCACCGTTGCACGCGAGATCAGGAAACTTTTGCCCCACGAAAACATCATTTATTTCGGTGATACCAAGCATCTTCCGTACGGCGAAAAATCGCGTGAGGCGATCGTGGGCTATTCAACCAAAATCGCGCGATTCCTGCTCGAAAAAAACTGCAAGGCGATCGTTATCGCGTGCAATTCCGCGACGGCAAATGCATTGAAAGAAGTGCTGGAAGAAGTCGCAGACCAGGTTCCTGTGATCGATGTCATCAATCCGGTAGCTGAAAAAGTAGCCTACGAAATTCACAACAACGTGGGCGTCATCGCGACCAAAGCCACCGTCAATTCAGGTCTTTACCGAAAATCCATACGTAAGCACAATAAATTCATTAAGGTGGATGAACTCGCTACGCCGCTGCTAGTGCCTGCGATTGAAGAAGGTTTTAAAAATCATCCAATCACGCACTCGATAGTTTATAATTATTTGAGCAACAGTAAATTAAAGAATATAGAAACGCTGATTTTGGGCTGCACGCACTATCCGCTGCTCATCGACGAGATCCGCCAGTTCTACGGAAACCGTGTACGCGTCATCGATTCGCCCGGCATTGTGGCCAATCAGCTTAAAATGATTTTAGATCAGCACGCTTTGCTCAACTCTAAAAATCCGGAGCCGACTTACGATTTTTACCTGTCGGATATGACGAAAACCTTTGAAAAAATATCGAGAAAATTCTTTGGTAACAGCATTCAGTTGAAACTGCAGACGCTTTAGGTTAATGGTTAATTATTAAGGGTTGATGGTTAAGTTTTCCGCCGCAGTTTCCTCAGTTGCTTCCATGTTGGCGGAGTAGAACGAGAAGCTCACATTTCCGTATTTCCGTGTATCGAGCAAATTCGGATGTTCAAATTTTACACGGCTCTGGTGTTCGAGAATGAAAATTCCGCCTGGTTTTACGTACGCATTGTTCAGCACCCAGTCGATCAGTTCCGCATATTTCTTTGCATCCGTATCGAAGGGCGGGTCGGCCATCACGATATCATACGATTTTCTTCCGCGGTTTTTCTTTAAGTAATCGAAAACGTCGCCGCGCTGCACGTTTACCTGCAAAGCCATGTCCAGATCCGCAGCGGTGGCGCTGATGAAGGCCGCATGTTTGGGATTGAGTTCAACAGAATTTACATCCTGGCAGCCTCGCGAGGCAAATTCAAGCGAAACCGAACCGATGCCTGCAAACAGATCGAGTACTGAGCTTGCCGTCATGTCAATATTAAAACGGTTTTCGATAATGCTAAAGAGTGCTTCCTTCGCGAAATCAGTTGTGGGACGCACGGTAAAGTTCTTCGGGGCTGATATTCTTTTGGACTTCCAGCGTCCGGATATGATTCTGTACATGATGATGTGGGGTGTTGGATGTGGGATGTCAGATGCTTATGCTTACTGCTTAGATCCAGTTTTATAATTTATTTTTAAAAGCAATTACGTGATTGATCAGCCTGTATGATTCGTTGTATAGTTTATTAAACTTTTCCTCCGTGATGCACCTTCTGTTTTAAGTTACGAATCATCATCCGGCCATCACAAAATTCTTCTTCGGCACATTATCAAAGACAATCTTTATTTTCTTTACGAATTTTCGCAGTTCTGATATAAAAGTTTCATTCTCAGTCGTTTCACCGTAGACAAAAAACGAAGTCTCCGCAATACCAAAGCCGATTTTGCTTAATGTAAACATGATGAAATAAAGAAAATCGACTTCCGAATTTACATCGAGGTTGTTGTAGAGGATCACCTTTTTATGGTCGAGCGCTACAAATTCACACTGATTGTGATAGAGGTTGATGTGAATTTCCTTTTGATTTCGTGACTGTATGCTGTTCAGAAATTTTTCACCAGAGAAATTGAATGTGGCCGGTATATTCAGTGCCTTGATCATTAAATAGATTTCTTTGGGCATCGTATAATAAAACTGCACTCCAAACTTTTTGTTTACCGAAAGCATGAGTTCTTCGTCAGCCCGCTCCACCGGCGCATTGAAGGCAATCAACTCATAACCAAGATCGTGTTGGGCAAAACCTTCAGGCATGAGCGTAAAATGGTTGAGCGCAGATATCACCGAGATCTGACTGAATTTTTTAGTTTCCAAAAGTGTTTTGAGTTTTTCCTGAACTGAATTCTGCCCGGCGGCATCCTCAGCGTAAAAACCATGTTCCTCCAGAACGGTTTTGTTTTTCAGAATCTGGTACTGCAAACCGTCTTTGATGAATAGCAGCGAAAGTTTTTGCATAATATTGAGGTCTGCGCAAATTTAATAAAAAAATAGCAGCCTGAATTTTTCCATGGTATGACGCCAGTCACATGGCAGCCGCCGAAGAAGTTGTAATTTTGAATAAAAAGTAAACACATGAAAAGATTAATCTTCGTTTTTGTAATGCTTTTCGGCATCGCTCTCCACGCACAGAAGACCCCGCAGAAAACTCAGGTTGTGGAAGCGTCGTGCGGGCAGTGCCAGTTTCACATGAAAGACAAAAAAGGTTGCGATCTGGCAGTTCGCATTGATGGGAAGACGTATTGGGTGGAAGGCAGCGGAATCGATGATCACGGTGATGCGCATGGCGGGATGGGTTTTTGCAATGCGATCCGGAAAGCCGAAGTAAGCGGGAAAGTGAAAGGGAAGAAATTTGTGGCGACGTCATTTAAACTGTTGCCGGAAGGAAAATAGATTTTTGCCTTCAATGGGATATAATATGCCGCCGCGATGCGGCTTTAAATTGCGCGTTTTGCACTTCAATTACCGAATTCTCACATTTTCAAATTCTCAAATTTCAAAGCCTCACTTAAACCTCACCATCACACTGCCGGTCTGGTGGTAGAAAAAGTCGTGGTCTTCGAAATCGATGCCGGTCTGGCCGCGCAGGTAGTCGAAAACCATATTCTGCAGCACGCCGTCGCCAATGCCGTGGATAATCTCGAGTTTTTTAAACTGGTTCTGGCGGCAGTAAGCCATCGCCTCTTCAAGTTTCTCTTTTTGAATCAACAGCCGCTCAAAAGCATTGTGTTCGGCGGGGTTTGAAACTAAGTTTTCGAAATGGAGATCCAACACTTTGTGCGTTTGCTGATGTTTCTTTGATTTTTTAACGGCAGGTTCGGCTTTTTTAATGACCGGCTTTCCTTCGTAGAGCGACGGGTTCCGGATCACCAGTTTGTTTTTAGGATATTCGTGCATAAAACCGTGCGCATCACGGAACGTAACCGTTTCCCCTTTCACGGCCGTGACTGTTCCTTTCATATCATCATCAATCAGTGAAATTCTGTCACCCGGTTTCATTTTAAAAGCTTTTGGGCAAATTTAAATATTTTTAAAGGTTTCGGGCTCTTCAGAATTGCGGTTTTAAATCAAATGTAGCGGTGCAGGAGTTTACCGTTCCACTCTTCACGATTGCATGCCACCGGAATAAATTCCGTAAATTTGAAATTAACTATAAAAGATTAAAAAAAGACAAGTATGGATCCAGTATTCGGCCTGATAGAGCAGGAAAGACAAAGACAAACCCACGGACTCGAATTGATCGCTTCAGAAAACTTTGTGTCAGACAATGTGATGAAAGCCATGGGCAGCGTGCTCACCAACAAATACGCCGAAGGTTATCCGGGCCGTCGCTATTATGGAGGTTGCGAAGTGGTGGACGAAGTGGAAACACTCGCCATTGACCGTGCGAAAGAGTTGTTTGGTGCGTCGTATGCGAATGTTCAGCCGCATTCAGGTTCACAGGCCAATGCCGCGGTTTATCTTTCGGTGCTGAAACCAGGTGATAAGATTTTAGGTTTGGACCTTTCTATGGGCGGACATCTTACGCATGGTTCGGCCGTGAATTTTTCAGGAATCCAGTATGAAGCGCATTTTTACGGAGTTGACCGTGAAAGTGGTCTGATCGATTACGAAGCGATGCGCAAGAAAGCGCTTGAAGTGAAGCCAAAGATGCTGATCGCGGGTTATTCGGCTTATTCCAGAGATATTAATTTTAAAAAGTTCCGTGAAGTGGCCGATGAGGTGGGCGCTACGCTTTGGGCCGACATCGCGCATCCGGCCGGACTGATTGCAAAAGGACTTTTAAGTTCACCATTCGAGCATTGCCACGTCGTGACGACCACCACACACAAGACGCTGCGCGGTCCGCGTGGAGGACTGATCATGATGGGTAAGGATTTTGAAAATACCTACGGGCACAAAACGCCAAAAGGCGAAACCAAGATGATGAGCGCGGTGCTCGACAGCGCCGTTTTCCCGGGAATTCAGGGCGGACCGCTAGAGCACGTAATCGCTGCGAAAGCAGTAGCCTTCGCCGAAGCCATCGATCCAAAATTTGAAACCTATGCTAAACAGGTCATCGCCAACGCGCGGGCACTTGCAAAAGCCATGATCGGTCATGGTTTCGACATTGTGAGCGGCGGCACGGACAATCATCTGATGCTGGTTGACCTTAGAAATAAAAATGTAAACGGCAAAGAAACCGAGAAAGCACTTGTAAAAGCCGACATTACGTGCAACAAAAACATGGTGCCGTTCGACGATAAATCCGCCTTCATCACTTCGGGAATCCGTTTGGGTACGGCTGCCATCACCACGCGTGGCCTCAAAGAAAACGATATGGAAACCATCGCGGGGCTGATCAATGAGGTGGTTACGAACATCAAAGACGAAGCTGTGGTTGCGAATGTCCGCAAGCAGGTGAATGAGCTGATGGATTCGCGGCCGCTTTTTGGAGGTTAAGTAGAGCAAAGAGCCAAGAGCCAAGGGTCAAGAGCCGAGAGCCAAATGGAAAATAAGCCGCAGAGCGGCGACCAGGTAAGAGCTCAAAATAGTTAATCGAAACATAGCCGCGTCGCGGCGGTCTCTTAAAAACAATATAAACGTGGCGGTAGACGTAATGAAACGGCACCGCTACCATTTTTTTTGTTTGATCTGGTGCCAGAACAGAGCAGCGCAAACATTTCCCGTTGAATTTCGGCTGTTATCGAAGTTTACAAGATTAAAATTGATGACTAGCATAAATTTTGGCAAACGTGGACAATGACTTAGGAAACGGAGGCGTAAAGAAAATCCGAATTAAATCCGTAAAAAAATTACCACTGTTTGAGTGGCGGCGATAGGTTGAATACACAAAAAACCATTGAGTTCCCGCCCGAGTTTTGGGAATTTTAGGATTTAATACGGATTTTTAGCCTAGAGTTTCCAGGTCTTGATTTTTTCGTTCTTTTGCATCAATGCAAAAGAACTATAAAACATAAAGTCCTTTATGGAACAGAAAAAATCCTACACTTTCCCCGAAATCAAACAGAAGATGGCCGCGTACTGCAGTTATCAGGACCGCTGTCACCAGGAAGTGGAGCAGAAGATGCGCGATTTTCTGCTGATTCCGGAGGCGAAAGATGAGATTTTGCTGTACCTGATGAGGGAGAACTACCTTAATGAGGAAAGATTCACGCGCAGCTATATCCGGGGGAAGTTCTATATTAAAAGTTGGGGCCGGAACAAGATCCGGCAGCACCTGAAATTTAAAGGTGTGCCTGAAAAGCTGATCAGCAAATGCTTCGATGAAATTGATGACGACGATTACGCGAAGACGATCGCCAAAATTTATACTCAATATTTCGCGCGCCAGACCGGGAAAGAATATCAGAAAAAATCAAAAACTGTGAAATACCTGTTGGGGCGCGGGTTTGAGTATGAGGAGATACTGGCCGTGCAGAAACATGATGATATTTTTTAAATGTCCAAATTTCATTAGTTCTGTGCGTCAATACATTATTTAAAGATTTATCAGCAAGTCGTAAAATATTTTGATTTCTTAGCTGATGAAATTGGTAATCCGTCGGTTTTGTATAAATTAGCATCCGTAATTGTTCCAAAACAGTGCTTTAGTTTTTTTCGCCTCGACCTTAATGCCGGATTTGCTAAACAATGCCTGTTTTTAGTAATAATTCCGCTTGTACATTAAAAAATTTTACTTCTATATCTATTAAGACTTAATGAATCCAAAAATATGGCTCTCTTCACCCCACATGGGTGGTGCTGAAATAAAATATATTCAGGACGCTTTTGACCAGAATTGGATTGCGCCATTGGGACCTGATGTCAATGGTTTTGAAAATGATCTTGAACGCTTTCTCGGCGGTGATATTCAGGTTACGGCATTGAGTTCCGGAACATCGGCACTGCATCTTGCGCTCATGATGTCTGACATTGGTCCGGATGATGAAGTTTTTTGTCAGACTATGACATTCTGTGCATCCGCGAATCCGATTATATACGTAGGCGCGAAACCTGTTTTTATTGATAGTGAGGCCGATACCTGGAATATGTGTCCCAACGTATTGCGTGCAGCGCTGGAAGACCGCGTCTCAAAAAAAAATAAACTGCCCAAAGCTGTCATTGCAGTACACCTGTATGGCATGCCTGCCCGCATGAATGAAATTAAGGGAATCTGCGCGGAATATGATGTAAAACTTTTAGAGGACGCCGCGGAAGCACTTGGAAGCACTTATAAAAACCAAAAGTGCGGAACCTTCGGCGATCTGGCTATTTTAAGTTTTAACGGAAACAAGATTATCACTACATCCGGTGGCGGCGCGCTCGTCACGAAGTCTGCTGCCGAAAAAAAACGCGCAATCTTCCTGTCGACACAGGCCCGCGACCACGCGCCGCATTACGAGCATTCGGAGATTGGCTACAACTACCGCCTGAGTAACATTTCGGCCGGCATCGGCCGCGGGCAGATGGAAGTGCTGGACGAGCGCGTTGAAGCACGCCGCGCCAATCACCGTTTTTACAGTGAACTTTTCAGTGGTGTAGATGGAGTTGAAGTGCTGACTGAGCCCAACGCTGATTTTTTCTCAAATCACTGGCTGAGTGCGATCACCATCAATCCGGCGCTCGCAGGTTTCAGCCGTGAAGATTTACGTACCCGTTTTGAACGTGAGAACATTGAAAGCCGCCCGCTCTGGAAACCCATGCACATGCAACCCGTGTTCGGCGAGGCTGCGTACTTCGGCAGTGACCGCGTGGCTGAAAGGCTGTTTGCCAATGGACTGTGTCTGCCTTCGGGCTCCAACCTGTCCCACGAAGAACGCGAGAGGATTGCTGAAGTAATAATTGAAACATTAGACTCTGCGTCTTAGTATTCCGCATATAAATTTTACTTTTGCTGCCTGATATAATGGATGTGACTGGGAATTCAGCACTTACCAGGTCTAAACTTTAGCCTATTTAAGCTTAAAAATGTCGAAATATTAATGAAGAAAATTCTAATTACCGGCGGTGCCGGATTTATCGGTTCGAATCTGTGCAGCTATTTTATCGGGAAGGGGTACAAAGTCACCTGTCTGGATAATTTTTCGACAGGTTTTCATCATAATATCGACGCATTAAAATCTCACCCACACTTTCAGCTGACCGAAGGTGATATCCGCGATCCCGAAACATGCAGACTTGCCTGTGACGGACAGGATTTCGTGCTGCATGAGGCTGCACTCGGTTCTGTGCCGCGCTCGATCAACGATCCGGTGACTAGCAACGACGTGAACGTGGGCGGTTTCCTGAACATGCTCGTAGCCGCGCGCGATGCGGGCGTTCAGCGTTTCATCTATGCTGCGAGTTCTTCCACTTACGGCGATTCCGTTTCCCTCCCAAAAGTGGAAGATGTAATTGGCAGGCCACTGTCGCCCTATGCGGTCACCAAATTTGTTAATGAGCTGTACGCCGATGTGTTCGCCAAGACTTACGGGATGCAGTGCATCGGCCTGCGCTATTTCAATGTATTCGGGCGGCGCCAGAATCCGGAGGGTGCCTACGCCGCGGTGATCCCTAAATTCGTCATCCAGCTCATGAATCATGAATCACCCGTAATCAATGGTGACGGTACCTATTCACGCGACTTTACCTATATCGACAATGTGATTCAGATGAACGAAAAAGCGATGCTGACGGACAATCCGGCTGCAATGAATCAGGTTTATAACACCGCAGTGGGAGACAGGACGACGATTAAAGACATGGCAGAGCTGCTTAAAAAATATCTGAGTGTGTATGATCCCGCCATCCGGCAGGTAGAAATCAAACATACCGACATTCGCCGCGGCGACGTACCGCATTCGCTGGCCTCGATTGAAAAAGCGCGCAATTTGCTCGGCTATCAACCCACGCACAGGTTTGAAGACGGGCTGGAAGAGGCTGTGAACTGGTACTGGGAAAATCTGAAACCTAAGCACTAATAATTAATTCGGAATGCGATGCCTCAATTCAGGCTTGCGACAAAATATACATGAATATGAAACATAAAATTGCAGTCATCGGACTTGGCTATGTAGGTTTGCCTTTAGCACGGCTTTTTGCCACGCGGTATCCGGTGGTCGGATTTGATATTAATGCCGCGCGAATCAGCGAACTTAAAAATGGTCAGGACTTAACGCTCGAAGTCTCCGACGAATTGCTGCAGTCTGTTTTGGTTTCCGAAAATCCTTTTACCCGTGACCCGGAAATCAGCGCCGGTCTTTACTGTACTGACGATATCGCCGACATCGAGGAAGCGAATATATACATTATCACCGTGCCGACGCCGGTCGACAAAAATCACCGTCCGGTACTCACGCCGCTTATCCGCGCGAGCGAAACGGTAGGAAAGGTCCTGAAAAAAGGTGATACTGTCATTTACGAATCCACCGTTTACCCGGGTGCTACCGAAGAAGACTGCATTCCGGTGGTGGAAAAGACGTCCGGTCTGAAGTATAATGTTGATTTTTACGCCGGTTATTCTCCTGAACGCATCAATCCGGGTGACAAAGAGCATACAGTGGAGAAAATCCTCAAAGTGACGTCGGGTTCTACGCCCGAAACCGGCAAGGTGGTGAATGAACTCTATCAGTCGGTCATCACGGCCGGCACGCATCTCGCGCCAACCATCAAGGTGGCTGAGGCCGCCAAAGTGATCGAGAATTCGCAGCGCGACATCAATATTGCTTTCGTGAATGAACTGGCAAAGATCTTCAATCTGATGGAGATCAATACGCAGGATGTACTCGAAGCGGCGGGTACCAAATGGAATTTTCTGCCTTTCAAACCCGGTCTCGTGGGCGGACACTGCATCGGTGTCGACCCGTATTATCTGGCGCAGAAAGCACAGGAGCTTGGTTATCATCCCGAGATTATCCTGGCGGGGCGCCGACTGAATGATTCGATGGGGAAATATGTGGCCGAGCAGGTCATCAAAACCATGATTAAAAAAGATATTGCGGTCAACAACGCGAAAATCCTGATGCTGGGTATTACCTTTAAAGAAAACTGTCCGGATGTACGCAATACAAAGATTGTCGATGTCATCTTTGCGCTCGAAGATTACGGCACCTCTGTAAGCGTGTATGATCCGTGGGCCAACCCCGCGGAAGTGCAGCACGAATATGCGCTGACTAGCTCAAACGACATTCCGGAGGAACAGTTCGATGCCATTATCTTAGGCGTTGCGCATAAGGAGTTTTTCGCACTCGACCTTGAAAGGCTTAAAAAAGAAAATTCCGTCGTGTACGATGTAAAAGGAATTTTTGAGGAATGCGAAGCCCGGCTCTAACATGGGAAGCTTTGAAGATGCATAATCGGTAACAGTAATTGTAAAAGGTGAGGGAAGGATGGATTTTACCCCTATTTTTTACACTCAAAACACAAAATCAGGAAGATGTAAAATAATTTTAATTAATTTGCACTGATTTTAAGCGAAATAAAAGGCAATCCTATTATCTGATGAAGAATCTTACCCTCGCGCTGGCGCTCTTTTTTTGTACGGTAGCTAACGCGCAAAACTTCAAGTACGGCGTCACCGGCAACTTTCACCGCGGCTCTATCGCGGGCGTACATGATTATTCTACCGGAAAATATGGCGGCGGCCTCGGATTTTTCGCGCAGTGGTCACTCGTAGAAAATGACGTTTTCGATTCGGCGTGGCTTTACCTCACACCCCAGATCGAGTACAACATGCAGGGCGAAAACGCCAAGGCAGAGCGCGATATCTACGGGTTGCAGAAATACCACCACGACTATGTGGCCATGCAGGTCTACCTTAAATGGTTCTTTCATCAAGGTAATATGAAACGCGACGTCTTCCTTTTCGCGGGTCCACGCATCGAATATATGGTCAGACAGGACGTCAACGTGGATCCAGCGTACAATCAAGTTTATTACCAGTACAACCTCGACGATGAGGTGAAAAAATTCGGTTACGGTGTGTCTATGGGCATCGGTCTCAAGATCAACCTGCACCTTGAAGGCTTCCTGCGTTTCGACCGTGGTTTCAGCACCGTTTATACCAAAAACACCAACAACAATACGTACAACCGTATGCTCGCCGTTGGTCTCAATTATTACATTGACGAAAACTGGTGGTAATATCCCCTGAACTCAAACTCACCTGCCCGTGAAAAAACATTTATCTTTGTAGTTCAATGACATCAATGAAAATATATTTTCCGGTATTCATCCTTCTTTTCGCACTCTCCGTCACGTCCTGTAAGCCTAAACAGAACGTGGTTTATATGTCCAATAACAATTTTGAACAGGAAGTTTCGCAGGCGCGATTCAGCGGGCTTCATATCCAGGAGGGCGACAAGCTTCAGATCACTGTTTCGGCTTTTGATGAGCTCGCTGTGAGGCCGTTCAACCGCAGTTCGATGGCCGGCACGGGCAATGCCGCCGAAGGTGCTGCTGGTACAGCTGCGGCCAGTGGCAGCGAATATATCGTGGGTTCGGACGGTACGATTGTCTTTCCGGTGCTTGGCCCTGTTTTCTGTAAAGGTATGACGAAGCAGCAGCTTAAAGATGACCTCGAAAGCCGCCTTAAACGCTACATTACCGATCCCATGGTGACCATCACGCTGACCAATTTCAATATTTTTGTGCTCGGTGAGGTGAACGGTCCCGGTCTGAAGACCAGTCCGACCGAGAAGCTCAATATCTTCCAGGCCATCGCGCTGGCTGGAGACCTGTCCTATGATGCCAACCGCACCAACGTGAAACTCATCCGGCCTTCCGAAATTTCAGGTAAGGATGAAGTGGTGTCGCTCGATCTGTCTGAAGCCTCCATCGTGAATTCGCCGTACTATTATCTGCAGCAAAACGATATTCTGTATGTAGAACCTGACCGCAACAAGCAGATCGCGGTGAATTCAGATTCCGCCACAGACAAATGGATCCGCTATGGCGGTGTGGCATTAGGACTTGTCACCCTCATCATCACACTCACCCGGTAATACTGCGCTATGGAACTATTAGAACATTCGGTCCCGGCCCAGCGCACGAACCCCATCAACATCAAAAAAGAAATCTGGAAATACCTGCGGAAGTGGCCGTGGTTTCTGCTCAGCATGGCGCTGTTCTATACGGCGGCCAAAATTTACCTGCGCTACGCGGAACCGCTTTACTTTTCGAAGACATCGCTGAAACTGCAGGAGTCCAAAGGTAAGAGCACCGCACTCAGCGACCTCAAAAACCTGGGAATGGGCGTCAGCGGCGACAACGAACTGCAGGGCGAAACCACCGTGATCGTTTCAAAACCTATTTTGGGCGCCGTCGCAGAGAATTTAAATCTCGCCGTCAGTTTTTACAGCATAGGCGCTATCAAGGAGGTGGAGCTCTACCGCGATTCACCGGTAACCGGCAAGATCATCAGCATCAGCCAGCCCGATACGTTCTGGGGTCAGGAAATGGTGCTGACGCCTGTAGGCCGCAATTCCTACAAACTTTCGGGGTCACAGCAAGTCTTCCGCTTCGGCACACCCGCAAAACTGGCTTTTGGTGTTGTACAGATCGATGTGAAGCCGGGTGCACGCCTTACCACGCCCATTAAAGTTGTATTTAAAAATCCGAAAAGCGTCGTCGGTGCCCTCGAAGGCAGCATCAATGTTTCGCTACCTGAAAACAAGGGTCTGCTGATGGAGCTCTCGCTCGTGGGTCCCGTGCCGAAAAAATCTGAAGATATACTGAATGAACTGTCGAAACAGTATATCATCGACGGCATCAACGATAAAAACAAGGAAGCACAAAACAGCCAGGATTTCATCGATGAAAGGCTTGCGATCATCTCCGGAGATCTCTCGGGCATTGAAGGTCAAAAGGAAAACTTCAAACGTTCAAACCAGATCGTGGACCTTGAATCACAGGCGAGTCTGGCGCTGAGCAAGGCCGATGAAAACACGAAAATAGTGGTCAACCAGTCGATGCAGCTCGATCTGGTGAACTCGGTGCTGTCTGCCACTTCCGGCGACCAGTTGCTGCCGTCGGGTTTAGGTCTTAATTCCGCGGCTGAGTCGGGGATTTCAGAGTACAACAGCCTGCTGCTTACGCGCAACCGCCTGCTCAAGCAGGCCACATCCGAGAACCCGTCGGTCATCGAAATGAACAAGCAGCTGGCGGCCTTGAAGAATTTAATCCGTAAAAACCTCATTGAGACGCGCGAAACATTACAGCTCCAGATCGGGCAGGCCAATGCACAGCTGAATGTGGCGAAAGGCAACATCAGCCGTTACCCGACGCAGGAAAAGATGTTCCGAAGTATTGACCGTCAGCAGACGCTGAAAGAACAGCTTTACCTTTACCTTTTGCAGAAACGTGAAGAGAACGCCATCACGCTTGCCGTTACGGCACCCAAAGCCAAGATCGTGAATCCGGCGTTTACCACCGGCATCGTAGAACCCAAATACTCGCAGATCCTGTACGGCTCCGTGGCGGTGGGCTTTTTGTTGCCGCTGCTGCTTTTTGTGGGCCTGAATCTGCTCGATACCAAAGTGCATACGAAACAGCACATCCTGTCGCATCTTCCTGATGCGTCGGTTATCGCGGAGATTCCGGTGAACCCGGAAGAAAACGCCATCGTGCATCCCAATGATTTTTCGGTATTCGCCGAATCGTTCCGTATCCTCGGTTCGAACCTTAAATTTTTACTTAAAGCCAACGAATCGGGCAGCGGAGGCGTCATTTTGGTCACTTCTTCCGTTAAAGGTGAGGGTAAGACCACTATTTCGATGAATGTCGCACTTACACTCGCCGGAAAAAGCCGCGTGATCATTGTAGGTGCCGATATCCGCAATCCGCAATTGCACCGTTTTGTCAACGGCAGGAATGTGGGACTTACTGACTATCTGGTTTCGGACGAAGACAGTGCTGACCGCTATATCATACCTTCCGGCATCAATGACAATCTGGATGTGCTTTTCAGCGGTCAGATCGCACCCAACCCGAACGACCTGCTCGATATGAAGAAGTTCAATGACCTCATCGCGCATCTCAGGTCAAATTACGATTATGTGGTCCTAGATTCGGCACCGGTGATGCTCGTGAGCGATACGCTCCACCTTGTCGAAAACTCCGATGTGGTGCTCTACGTCGTAAAATCCGACTTTACGGAGAAAGAGATGATCGACTTCGCCGGCGGCTTCCGCCGCGAAAACCTGATCCGGAACATGGCCTTAGTGCTGAACAGTGTAAAACCTGAAAACACGCGCTATGGCAACAAATACGGCTACGGTTACTATTCGTACACGACCGACGTAAAGCGGAAGTGGTGGGATTTCAGGGGAAGAGTTTGAGTGTTTGAGTGGTCGAGTTTTTGAGAATTTGCTTTTTTGCTGCGCAAAAGAGATCCCTCCTGACGTCGGGATGACAAGGGATTTGAAAATGTGGTAATTTGAGAATTTGAAAATCTGCTTGAGTGCGGGATGTTGCGTGAATTAACCACAACGAACACTACGACTTCACAAATACCAAAAGAAACGGCGGTGTTTTACCACGGCGACACAGTGGAGCCTGAGAGGGCTGTGAGTGTTCGACCGGTTAAGAGTGTTTAAAAATGACTTAGGAGATTTTTGCGTTAAGAAAAATTTAAATTTCTTTATCTCGAAATGTCTAAATTTGAACCACTTAAAAATTCCCTTTGTCCGAAGCGCGGCAAAAAGAAGAAACCGAAGAAAAAATCTCCTGTCCGCGCAAGTTTGAAACCTAACGTAGTGGTTCGACGACTGTAAGTATAGTAAGCAAAACCAAATATACAGGCCAAAATGAATGAAACGTATTAATTTGAGCCAATTTGAGGTTAATTATATGTTCATTTTCAAAAGCGAGATACGCAGTGGATGTGAATTTTCAGCAAAAAATGTTAATTATTTCTGCGGCGGTTATTCATTAAAATTTTGCTGCTCCCAGTTCGCGTAGTGACTCCCAGAACTTTAAAAATACGGTTGACGTGATCTATATTCACGTCAAATGGTTCGTGAATTAAACGGCCCTCTAATGGTCCTGAATGCCATTTTTCCATATTTGTAGAGGCTAATGTCCAATAACCATTTTTATCGGAGCGCTGAAGCCGCTTAGTTACTCGGTATTCGGACGTTTCTATAACGTAGTCATTTCCAAAGACTACCAATTCCTTATTTTGTACCTCCTTCAAAAAAACGGCGCATCCGCTCGGGTACTCTATCATTGAATCTTCGTAGGTGCGCATACCGGCATCGGCATCGCGAAACAGATCTCCTGGATCGATATAATCTGACGGTTCAGTAACGGGTGACAGATCAGCAACCGAGCTACTGCCATTGATGCTGACACAATCATAGAATGGTATTTTATAATGCTTGTTAGAATACTGATATTCTTTCCTCGGTTCCGCTAACTGGAATTCGGTTGATAACTTATTTTGTACATTTCGATTATTATCAAAATAGTTATCATTTAGGTTATCATTTTCTTTGATAACCTTTTCTTCATATTTCGTTTCTCCAATCAAATCACTGATCGAAACTTCGAGGGCTATTGCAATTTTTCGCAACTTATCTAACGGAATATCAGTTTTTTCGTTCTCATAATCCACATACGTACGCTTTGATATGCCAGTTTTGGCAACCACATCATCTTGCGTAAGGCCTTTTTGTGCCCGTATATCCTTGATTTTCAACAAAACAAAACTATCTCATGTAAATAGTGCGATTTTCTGCAATATAACTTGCAGGATTTCGCAATATGTATTTAATTTGCGTTAGAATTTAAAAGCAAAACTACTCAAAAAATGGAAACACTCGTAGAAAAACTCAAAAAAAAGACGGAGACGCCATATCAAATGGTTGCGCGGGAGTTTGACACCACAGAACTCTACGTAGGACAAATCGCGCGTGGTGAGCGGATTCCACAACGTGGAAAAGGTTTAAAAATCAAAAACAGATTAATTGAATTAACCAAATAATAAAAACATGAAAAAATTTTTACAGGCAATTTTCTGCCACAGAACAATCGACGTTAGGGATGCCGAAACGGGCCGGAAAGAGAAAGCCACGTACCGGATGATACTGGGCCTAAATTTCAAAACAACATATAAACCTGCTTAGTTATGAGAATTAAAATCCTTAAAGGTATCGCCTTGATCATAGGGTTGGTTGCAATTGCACTTACCGCTGTCGCTATCTACGCCGCTTTATCACAGGCCCTAAACTAAAATTAATAATCCGTAACGGTTCTCCCGGGGTTCGATTCCCCGGCCGGAGCAATTTAAGACATGAATTTACAACCTACAGACATCATTGTACGCCAGGCTAACGGCAAGGAAACCCTTTGGATTTCCCAGCGTTTCGTTATTCATGCCTGTAATATCGATGAAGATTATCTGAAAGTTGCAAGATTCCGCTATAAGTCGAAAGTCCGAAAATGTGACCTCGCAAAATCCAAAGAGTTTTTACCCGATGTAAAGAAAAGTTGGCGATACGCCGAAACGGCTCGTGGATTTTACTATTGCTACGAAAACATCCCGGACCGCGCTCCTGCAAACTTCCGCTCGAAACTCGGAACCGAGCAGGAAATCAAAGAAGCTTTAAACGAAATTTCAGGCCGTTTTAAAACATCTTTAAACGATACCATCAAGGCGACCCTAAAGCACAGGGCTGAAGTTCTGATCAGTAACGACGATGTCACTTACTACATGTATAAAGCCGACGTACTTTTTAACCGGGAAAAGGCCACGGAACTTGCCAGAGCGAAAGCGTGGCTTATCTTTATGAAAGATCAGTACACGACAGGCAACTTTAAAACTTTCGGAATCCCGACAAAACAGGAATTCCTGAACATCTGTACCGACATCCTTACCAATGCATTTCTGCAAGGCCTAAAGGTGACAAGTCCGGCCTACCTGCGCCACAAGATCGAGCGTTTTCCGGCGGAAGGCTTTACTT
>JAEZYN010000123.1 GCA_023419095.1 Bacteroidota bacterium
AAAAGCTCGTACCCCGCAACCCCGGAATGTGATAAAAGTAATCCTGCCTTTTTCAGAACACCAATCATTCGTCTTACGACCACTGGATTTGTATTTACACTCCCAGCGATAAAGTCAGATGTAAGTAAGCTTTTATCAGATGTTGTAGCAATTAGCGAAAGAATATGGATCGCCACCGAAAATCGACTGTTCACCATATGTATCACCACCTGTTGTAACCATTATAGTTACAGGTAAGTAAAAAAGCAAGCACTTTGTTTTTCACTACCTGTCTTTATTTTTACGTTTCTTCATGTCATTATACATACAACTTAGATTTTATTTACATATATCACTAGCTCCTGTCGTATTTGCCCATTGTCCTCATAAAAATCTAAATTATGAAATTCATATTTAAAATGACCTACCGGAAAAGTCACACTTTCTCCCTGTACAGCCGCAAGTATACCTGCCACATCGTGTGAAACCATGTGTAATAATTCATCGCCCGTGATTGAATCTAGAAAGATTACGTTCATAAAAAACACCTCCACAGCTATTATAGCTTAGAAGGCGCTTACATTTATAGTCTTTCTTTATAGCCTTTCATACGAATTTCTTCAATCACTTGCATCATGTCGAAAAGTTGTTGCCGGGATAAATGGGAAGTGTGAGCGTCCTGCGCCTTTTGCTCGGAAACCATTTTTCGTTCTAGATGATTAGACTGTTGGGGATTATCCTCCACTTGAAGTACTGTTGTTTTCTTCACCATTTCACCTCTACCATAAATTTGACCGACATTCCATTTCAAATCATGCTAACAATCCCACAATTACTATAATCAAGTTCCTAGCAATCAGTCATCCAACTGCTAGCCTATTTAGTAAAACATATATTTTGACCTACTTATTGAGCCTAAAAAACAGCAGCCAAACTGGCTGCTGCTTATGTTAGACCGCAATCGGCGCTTTAATAGCGGGATGTGGGTCATAGCCCTCGATTGATAAATCCTCAAGCTGGATATCAAAAATCGAAGTTTTATTTGGATTGATGTGTAATGTCGGTAGGTCCTTTGGCTCCCGAGCAAGCTGTTCTTTTACTTGTTCTACATGGTTCGCATAAATATGAGCATCCCCAATGCTATGAATAAATTCACCCACCTCTAATCCACACTCATGTGCAATTAAATGAGTTAACAATGCGTAAGAAGCTATATTAAAAGGACAGCCTAATAAAGTGTCTAAGCTTCTTTGCATAAGCTGACAGCTTAATTTGCCATTAGATACATAAAATTGGAACATAACATGACATGGTGGCAATGCGGCTTTACTGCCCTTCGCACCTGCATTGATTACATCCTCAGGGTTCCACGCATTGACAATAATCCGACGTGAATCTGGATTATGCTTTATTTGATGAATGACATCCTGTAACTGGTCGATACTTTCCCCAGTAGAAGTTGACCAATGACGCCATTGCTTGCCATAGACATTACCAAGCTCTCCATATTTTTGAGCAAAATCATCATCGGCTAAAACACGCTCACAAAAAGAGGCTAACTCTTGTTGGTACATGGTATTAAATGCGTCATCGACTAAACAACGTCGACCAAAATCGGTCATATCCGGGCCAGTATAATCATCTGATTCCACCCATCTTTTAAATGCCCATTCATCCCAAATATGATTATTATGTTGCAATAGATAACGGATATTCGTATCCCCTTTAATGAACCATAACAATTCGCTCGCGACAAGCTTAAAAGGTACGCGCTTTGTCGTTAAAAGTGGAAACCCTTTGCTTAAATCAAAACGCATTTGATAACCAAAGACGCTATATGTCCCCGTCCCAGTTCGATCCTCTTTTTTCGTGCCATTTTCTAATATATGTTGTAGTAAATTTAAGTACGCCATTTCTGGATGCGTCATTTTTCTTCAACAGCTCCTTCCAGTTTGCTGTTGACCATTATACCATTTCATCCCGGATTTTCGTATGAAGAAATTATTTCATTGTAAGCCTGAATGAGAGGAAGAGTTCTTCAGCTCTCTCGAAATCTCATTCTCTGTCGTGACAAAAAAGGTAGGAAGCAAAATAATATTTAATAAAACAGGGCCTACAATCACTAATAAATCGATGCCTGGACTAAAATATAGACCGAATGCTGTAATCAGCCCCGAAAAAACAAGGAATACAATTTGCGCAACAATAATCATGATTGGCAATGATTGATTCATGTAATTTAGCTTACGGAACTGATGTAAATTGGGTGGATTGTCGATGACTTTCCTTTTTAACCGTCTCGATAAAATAAAACAAGCAAGCAATTGAACCACCATAAAACTAAAATAAATGACCGCATAAAGGATAAATGGACGTTTCTGTATCGTACCATCAAAATGACCGACTCTTTGGTTTAATAAATCATTAACGGCTCCTTCATACACATATTGACGTTCACTTAAAAAAGGAAAAGGCTCCATAAAACCGAGTGCTGCCCAATCCTTCGTATTCACCGTCCAATTCGATAATTTACTCGCTAAA
>JAEZYN010000003.1 GCA_023419095.1 Bacteroidota bacterium
ATAGAAAGGAGGAGGGAGATATGAAGAATTCCCATCATGATATCGTAATTATTGGCGGTGGCATTATTGGTGGAGCAATAGCTTATTATTGTGCAAAGGCGGGCCTAGATATCACAGTACTTGAAAAAAACGAACTTGCAAGTGGGACTTCTTCTCGTTGTGATGGCAATATTTTAGCTATTGATAAAGATCCTGGCTTTGACAGTCAAATGTCTTTAGTCAGTCAAAGATTGGTTCATGAGTTAAATAGAGAGTTAGATATGAGCTTTGAATATCGGAATCCTGGCAGCATTCTTGTCTGTGAAAGTGAGCTAGAGATGGAGGCTGCACAGCAATGGGTTAATCGTCAACAAGAGGCGGGTCTAGATTTTACAATGTTAGATCGTGAGGACCTGCGGAACGAATCAAAATACTTCGCAGATGATTTATACGGTGGATTGGAATGTAAAACGGATTCAACAGTGAACCCATACATGCTGACATTTTCTATGTTTCACTCCGCTGAGAAATTGGGTGCAAAGATAAAAAAACATACAGAGGTCAAAAATATTAAGAAGCAGCCAGATGATACATTTTCACTTGAAACGAATGAGGGGTGGATAACCGCAAATAAAGTCATTAATGCTTGCGGAATTTGGGCACCGTTTATTGGACAAATGCTTAGTGTTGATATTCCCATTAAACCTCGTAAAGGACATATTTTGGTGGCATCACGTCAGGAACCAGTAGGACTAAGAAAAGTTATGGAATTTGGTTATTTAATTTCAAAGTTTGGTGGAGAGCGTAAGGTGGATGCGGATATTGAAAAATACGGAGTAGCCTTAGTGTTTGAGCCGACAGAGGCACAAAATTTTTTAATAGGAAGTAGTCGAGAATTTGTAGGATTTGACACGAAGGTGAATCATGATGTGGCAAAAATGATTGCTAGACGTGCGGTACGCTTCTATCCAAAAATTGCTGATATGTCGATTATTCGTACATATGCAGGGTTAAGACCATGGACAGAAGATCATTTACCTATTATTTGTGAAGTAGAGGAAGTACCTGGCTTCTATATCGCTGCAGGTCATGAAGGAGATGGCATTAGCTTAGCTGCAGTTACCGGAAAGCTTATCCAAGAATTACTACAGCACAAAGATTCATGCATTCCTACTGAACCGGTTCATCTTAGTCGTTTTCAGAAAGGAGTGCTTCACGAATGAATTTTCAAAAACTATTTACGACCATTGATACACACACGGGTGGAAATCCGACCCGTTCATTAATAAGTGGGATGCCCAAGCTTGAAGGCAAAACTATGTCTGAAAAAATGTTATTTATGCAAGAGAATTATGACTGGATTCGAAAATTTCTTATGAATGAGCCACGAGGGCATAGTGTAATGTCAGGTGTTATCATTACAGAACCTTGCCAACCAGAAGCCGATTTCGGAGTGATTTATATTGAAACAGGTGGTTATTTACCAATGTGTGGACATGACACAATAGGTGTTTGTACAGCACTTATTGAAGCGAATTTAATAGAGGTTACTACACCCTTTACAAATATAAAATTGGACACACCTGCAGGTTTAATTGATGTACAGATTAAGGTAACGGATGGTGTAGCGAAGGAAGTGACCTTTAAAAATGTACCATCCTTTTTATTAAAAACAATTGAAATTAATGATTCTGAGCTAGGTGTAGTGGAATGTGAAATAGCATATGGTGGGAATTTTTACGGCATTATTGATGCTAGAAAAATCAATCTAGACTTAGCTGTAGACAATTCGACGAAGATTATTAACACGGCTATTCGTCTCCGCAATGCTGTGAATGCTGTGGAGGATATTGTCCATCCGGAGTACTCGTTTATCCATGGACTTACACATATTGAGTTTTATACAGATCCAGTTAACCCATTAGCTGATTTAAAAAATACAGTTGTTGTTCCGCCAGGAGGAATCGACCGTTCTCCTTGTGGCACTGGTACATCTGCCAAAATTGCTACACTCTATTTAAAAAATAAGCTCGTTCTCAATGAGTCCTTCGTCTATGAAAGTATTGTGGGGACAATGTTTAAAGCACGTGTACTAGAAGAAGTAACTATTAGTGGTTTAACAGCTGTTATTCCGGAGGTAACAGGGTCTGCATGGATAATGGGGATGCATCGATTTTTTTACAATGATCAGGACCCATTAAAAGAAGGCTATTTGATGATTCCGCCAATGGATCACTAAGGGAGGATAAACATGAATTTTCATAAGTCTTTTCAAACGATAGATACACAAGTAGTGGGAGAAGCCTTTCGCATTATTGTGCAATCTCCAATCATGCTGATGCATGAAGATATTTTGGAAGCGGATCATCAGTTAAATACACAATTTGAAGATACAAAACAATTGCTGTTGAATGAGCCGAGAGGACATCGTGGAATGAATGGCTGTCTTGTTTTACCATCCGCTATTGCTTCCTATCGATTATTATTTTTCCAGCATGCAGCTTCTACAAATTTTAAGTATGAAGCACTTGTAGCCACAATGACTGCATTGATTGAACAAGGAACAATAGAACTCTCAAAAAATAATACTTACTCTATTGAAACAGTCAAAGGTGTCTATGAAGCCTATGTCAAGCTTTCTGAAAAGAGAGATGCAGTATTATCAGTTCATTTAATATTGAAGCCAGCACAATTAGAAGGTGAGCAAGTCATTATCGATAATGAGCGACGATACATTGTTGTAGAAAAACCACAGCAATTTAAAGCAATTGTTTTAGAAGAATTAGCAGAAATCAGTACATGGGGATTACTAGAAAGTGAGAAATATAGGACGGCAGATGGGGTCATTATGTATGAACAATTAAATAGCTCTGTC
>JAEZYN010000014.1 GCA_023419095.1 Bacteroidota bacterium
GCCTAAGGTGATTGGATGCCATTTCGATACCTTCCCGCCGATCACAATAAGTCATGATGAAGCCAAAAATCACTTTGAAGAAAAAGGAGTGGAACTGGTGTTGCCTAAATTGGGAGAAACCTTTGAATTTTAGGCATAAAAAAATGGCAAGCGATCTACATCACACCGCTACAACCGTTTACCTTTGCTGCGTTCCCACCCTGGAGGATTCACAGGAGCTGGTTGTGTAGGACTTGCCGGTGCAAAGATAAAGCTTTAAATCAAAATTCAAAAAATTCAGTCATAAAAAAAATTTTAATCCAACTATTTTCATGGTAAAAAGTGTCTACACTATTGGCTTTCTGCTGTTTATTGTCACAATGGTTATTTTCTTCGGCATATATTTTTTCGGTATGAACACCGATTATTTCAGTAATTCTTTGCTGATTAACGCCTTTTTTATGCCCGCAGTCTATCTTGCGGGCGCGTATTACTCAGTTCACGAACTTAAAAAAACGGGTACGTTGATGGGTTTTCGCGATGTTTTCGGCCGGGCTTTCAAACCGATGTTTTTTGGCGGACTGCTTTCGGTTCTTACGATGTCTGCGTTCTTAAATTTCGTAGATAAGGACGCGAAAGCCTTGCTGAATTATCAGTACATCGAGCGCCAAAAAACGGAACTTAAAAATGAGTACGTGAAGGCCAAAACAGGTCTGAACAACGATAATATCAGTCGCCAGCTCGACCAAAAATATCAAGAAAGACTTCAAAGTTTCTCGCCGGAAATGATCAAAGGTAAAGACATGTTCTCATTGCGCCAGTTTACCTATTATTTTGCTGCGATACTGATTTTTTATGTGATTTTATCTACGTTTTTCGCCACATTTTTCAGAAACAAACCGCAGATCTAAACCGGTATTTTTTTTAAATTTAAATCTAAAATGAACCTATCCATCATCATACCGCTTCTGAACGAGGAAGAATCTTTAGAAGAGCTTTTTTCAAGAATCGACAACGTCTGCAGATACGCCAATCTGACATATGAAGTTTGGTTTGTGGACGACGGCAGCACCGATCTGTCGTGGAGTATAATCGAAAATCTCCGCGTACGTTTTACACAGATTCACGGCATCAAGTTTTCAAGAAATTACGGCAAATCGCAAGCGCTGCATGCCGCGTTTGAAAAAGCCAACGGCGAAGTGGTAATCACGATGGATGCCGACCTTCAGGACTTTCCGGAAGAAATTCCGGAGCTCTACCGAATGGTCAAAGAAGAAGATTACGACATTGTTTCGGGCTGGAAAAAGAAACGCTTCGACAATCTGATGACTAAAAATCTGCCTTCCAAACTGTTCAACGCCGCCGCCAAAAAAGTTTCGGGCGTTGATCTGCATGACTTCAACTGCGGGCTTAAAGCTTACAAAAAACAGGTCGTAAAATCCATCGACGTGTACGGCGACATGCACCGCTATATTCCTGTTCTGGCTGCCAATGCAGGTTTCAGACGAATCACGGAAAAAGAAGTACAGCATCAGGCCAGACCGTACGGCACCTCAAAATTCGGAACTGAAAGATTCGTACGCGGATTTTTGGATTTGATTACGCTTTGGTTTGTAAGCCGGTTCGGCGGACGACCCATGCATTTTTTTGGTGCTGTGGGAACCTTAATGTTCATTGTGGGATTTTTGTCGGCTTTCTGGCTGGGAATTTCAAAACTGATCGATGTTTCGCGCGGAATTTATGGTCATTTACTTACCAATAATGCGTGGTTTTTCATCGCGCTGACCATGATGATCCTCGGCACGCTGCTCTTTATTGCGGGTTTCCTGGGCGAAATGATTATCCGCTCAAACCGCGAACATAAAAATTACAACATCGAAGAAATAATCTGATAAACATGAAGAATGCATTTATTCTACTGCTGGCTTTTTGTCTGATTTCGTGTGGAGATATTTCGCCTAAAGGCAGCATTGAAAGCAAAGATCTTCCTCTTGAAGAATTTGTAAATATCGATCTTAAAGGTAAATTCCGTGTGTTTTACGTGAAAAGTGACAGCAGTTTCCTGAATGTGGAGACGTATCCGAATATCCTGAATAATCTGACAGTTAAGGTAAAAGATAAAACCTTAACCATTAAAGAAAAACGCGCAACGAGAGGCGTAGATTTTTATAATATCACACTCTATTCAAAATATCAGCCGGAAAAAATTGCAATCTCAGACTCCGTTGAAATCAACATTTCGAGCGAAATTAAGACAGACAATTTTCGTTTGAATTTAAAAAATTATGCTAAATTTATTGGGTCGGTAAATACGCGCAGGGCAGAAGTGGAAATGGCTGACCGCAGCCAGGCCAACTTTCTGGGCAGCAGCCAGAATGTTGTTTTAAAAATTTCCGACAGCGCCAGCATAATCGCGCCCTATTGGAATATTGATAATTTAAAATTAGAATCAAACAACGCGAATTATGCAGAAGTGAATGTAAAAGATTCGCTAAAAGGCAGCGTTAACAACACTTCGAAACTCGTTTATTACAACGACCCCATTCGGGCATTTAAAATCGCACCGACGGCAACCGTACAGAATAAAAAAATAGACTGATATTATGAATATTACTGAAAACTTGACACCACTGGAAAAAGCCAAACTTTGGCTCGGCGAAGGATTTGATGAAGAGACGCGCAGCGCCGTTGAAATGCTGATCAGTTCACAATCTGCAGATTTAGATGACTCTTTTTATCGTGCATTGGAATTCGGAACCGGCGGAATGCGCGGAATAATGGGTGTGGGAACCAACAGGCTAAATAAATATACGCTGGGACAGGCTACTCAGGGTCTTGCCAATTATCTGCATCAGCAGTTTTCGGAACAGGAAATTAAAGTTGCTATCGCGTACGACGTTCGGAACAATTCAAAAGAGTTCGGCAAACTTTGCGCGGATGTACTTACGGCAAACGGTATTCAGGTGCTGCTTTTCAAGGAACACCGCCCTACGCCGGAACTTTCTTTTACGGTTCGTGACAGGAAATGTAACGCGGGTATCGTGCTTACGGCATCTCACAATCCACCGGAGTACAACGGTTACAAAGTTTATTGGAATGACGGTGCACAGATTGTTCCGCCCGATGATGAAGCGATCATTAAGGAAGTATATTCTTTAAAATTTGAGGATATTAAATTCGAAGGTAACGATGATCTTATCGAATGGATCGGCGACGAGCAGGACGATGTGTACATTGACGCTTGTATGGAAAACTCGCTTTACCAAAAAGATAAAATCGGTTACGACAATCTGAATATCGTTTTCACTTCAATTCATGGGACTACCTATAAAACGGTTCCTCAGGCTTTAAAGAAAGCCGGATTTACAAAAGTTGACCTGGTGAAAGAACAGATGATTCCGAGCGGAAACTTTCCGACGGTGGAATCACCAAATCCTGAAGAACCGGCCGCCCTGGAAATGGCGCTCGATTTGGCACGTATCACAAATGGCGACATTGTAATCGGAACCGACCCTGATGGCGACCGTTTGGGTATCGCTGTACGCAACCTGGATGGCGAAATGCAGTTACTTAACGGAAATCAAACGAATACAATTCTGACTTACTATATTCTGGATCAGTGGAAAAAAGCGGGCAGAATCACAGGTAAAGAATTCATCGGTTCTACGATCGTGACTTCCGATATATTCGTGGATATTGCCCGGAAATTTGGCGTTGACTGCAAAATTGGTCTTACAGGTTTTAAATGGATCGGTAAAATGATTCGCGATTTCGAAGGCAAAGAAAAGTTTGTATGCGGTGGAGAAGAAAGTTTCGGCTTTATGACCGGCGATTTTGTGCGGGATAAAGATTCCTGCGGCTCAATACTTTTAGCCTGCGAGATTGCCGCCTGGTGCAAAGCCAATGGCAAAACGATGTACCAATACATGATCGACATCTATAAAGAGACAGGAATGTATTATGAAGGTCTGATCAACGTTGTGAAAAAAGGCAGAAGCGGTGCCGAAGAAATCAAGCAGATGATGACAGATTTCCGTGAGAATCCACCTGCGGAGATTGCAGGTTCTGCAGTAACCGAAGTTCGGGATTATCTTGAACAGACCTCTTTAAATTTAAAAGATAAACAGAAATCAACGATGGACGACATTCCGAAATCGAATGTGTTGATTTATTACACTGAAGACGGAACCAAGGTTTGCGTTCGTCCATCAGGTACGGAGCCGAAAATTAAATTCTATGTTTCAGTTAAAGATTCCATCTCGAGTGAAGAAGATTTCCGTCAAAAACTTGCAGTTCTTGATGCTAAAATCCAAAAAGTGAAAGTTGATCTTAAACTTTAATTAAGTATTCCACACGCCCGCCAAAATCAAATTGACGAAGTATGAAAGTTTCAAAACTGGCGCAAAACTTAATCGGATCTGAAATTATCAAGATCGGAAATCAGGTTAACGACATGAAAGCCAATGGCGCTACGCTCGCAAATCTCACGATTGGCGATTTGGATTCGGATATATATCCCATTCCGGCACTGTTGAAAGCAGAAATTACTAAAGCCTATCAAAATAATCTTACAAATTATCCACCGGCCAATGGACTGTTATCTCTTCGGAAAGCAGTTTCCGCTGACTTAAAAAAGCGCTGGAATCTGGAATATTCGCCGGATGAAATTCTGGTGGCGGGCGGCTCCAGACCATTAATTTACGCGACATTTCGAACGGTAGTTGATGAAGGTGACAAGGTGGTTTATCCTGTGCCTTCATGGAATAACAACCATTATTCTTATCTGACGCATGCCGAAAAGGTGGAAGTGGAGACTTCTCAGGACAATAATTTCCTGCCGACTGCCGAAGAGTTGAAACCGCATCTGAAAGGAGCGGTCCTTCTTGCCCTGTGTTCGCCGCTCAATCCTACGGGAACGATGTTTACAAAGGATCAGCTGCGCGAAATCTGCGAACTGGTTCTTGAAGAAAACAGGAGCCGCAGCGACGACGAAAAGCCGCTTTATCTAATGTATGACCAGATTTATGCAATGTTGACATTTGGGCATGAGCATTTCGATCCGGTTTCGCTGTTTCCCGAAATGAAAGATTTCACCATTTTTATTGATGGAACTTCCAAATGTTTCGCGGCCACTGGTATCCGTGTAGGTTGGAGTTTTGGTCCGCGGGAAGTGATGGATAAAATGAAATCGTTGCTTGGCCACATTGGTGCTTGGGCGCCAAAGCCCGAACAGCAAGCGGTTTCGGTGTTTTTAAACGATACAGCAGCGGTTGATGACTTTGTCTCAGGCTATAAAAGGGAAATATCGAAAAGTCTGCAGGTTCTTCACGAGGGTATTCAGAATCTGAAAAATCGTGCCTTTAACGTTGAAAGTATCGAACCCATGGGCGCTCTATATCTGACGATTGAACTCAATTATCTTAATAAAACCAAGCCGGATGGGTCTGTAGTCAATGATTCTTCAGATTTGGTATTTTACTTAATCGAGGAAGCGGGCGTTGCGTTGGTCCCGTTTTCGGCGTTTGGAAATTCCCGAATGATGCCGTGGTTCCGCGCCTCCGTTGGTGGTTTATCGGTGGAGGAAATTTCAGCAATGCTGCCGAGACTGGAAAGCGCTTTGGAGAAACTTTCTTAAATGGTTATTTTTAAAGTTTGAACCTTTCTGAAAAATTTAATTAAAAATTAAAAAGTTTGAGAATAATTGCTGTAATTCCGGCACGTTACGAAGCCAGCCGTTTTCCGGGCAAGCTCATGCAAATGCTTGGTAATAAACCTGTTATTACAACAACTTATCAAAACGTGGTGGCAACAAAACTTTTTGACGAGGTTTTGGTCGCGACCGATTCACCAATTATTTTTGACGAAATAAAAAGCCGTGGGGGAAACGTGGTGATGACAGGGCAGCACGAAACGGGCAGTGACCGCATTGCGGAAGCAATAAAAGATATCGACTGCGACATTGTGCTGAATGTACAGGGTGACGAACCTTTTGTGAAACACGAGCCTTTATCGCAGCTCATTTCCGTTTTCAGAGATGATTTTGAAAATAAAATTGCGCTGGCTTCTTTAAAAATAAAACTGAAAGACAGGCCCGACATAGAAAATCCGAATCATGTGAAAGTGATTACAGATCATGAAGGTTTTGCGCTGTATTTCAGCCGTTCTGTGATTCCGTTTCCGCGCGAAATTCATCCCGATGTAGAATATTTTAGGCATGTAGGCGTTTATGCATTTAGAAAAAACGCACTGCTACGATTCGCCAAGCTTCCAATGCGGCCGCTTGAAATTTCCGAAAAAATAGAATGCATCCGCTATCTGGAGTACGGAATGAAAATCAAGATGATAGAAACGGAGTTTGTGGGCGTTGGTATCGATGTGCCAGAAGACCTTGAGAAAGCGAAAGAAATTTTGAAATCAGAAGAACACGGCTCTCGGGTCGAAAATTAATTTTAATAAATTTACAGCTAGAAATTTTTAATGAAAAAGATATTATCAGCACTTCTGTTTTGCATCATAACTGTACTTCCGGCTCAAACGGCGAAAGAGATTATCGATAAAAATATTGAACTTTCGGGCGGACTGACCAACTGGAAACTTTTAAACTCAATTGTTATTCATGGCCGACTGACGCTCGGCATCAATGATGAATACCCGATTAAGATTTATCAGCAAAGACCCAATCTTACCAAAACTGCCATTATTGTAAACAAAAAAGAGACCGCTATCGAAGGTTTTGACGGCAAAAAAGGTTATGCAATGAATTACGCGACCAACAAGCTTCAGGAGTACCCGAACTATGTCGCTGAAAGCTTTGATACTGATTTTATCGACTGGGAAAATAAAGGATTTGAAGCCATATATTTAGGCAAGGAAAAAGTGGGGGAAATCTATTGTCACAAAGTTGAGCTTACCAAAAACGTCAATAAAACGATGTATTATTTTGACAGTAAAACGTATATGCTGCTCAAAGAAGTGAAAAAAGATGAGACGCTGAGCTATGGCGATTACCGCAAAGTAGGCGCACTGCAGATGCCGTACCGCATTGAGTCTTCATCGCCTAAAAAAGACAGTGATTATGTGGTAGTAATCAGCCGCATCGAGACCAATAAAGTCTTCCCCGAGAATACCTTTAAATTTTAATGAAATAATGCCGCGTTGGATTGTTTTTTGCTGAAACACAGACCAATCCCTAAAAAAATAACGCAATGCAAAATTTTAAAATAAGTGCCGCACTTTTCTTAACGGCATTTTTCGCTGCAGATGTAGGTGCGCAGGAGGTTCAGATTCAGCAGAACCAACTTCCGGCTGGTATTTCACAATTTGTCCGAATGCACTATTCTTCAGCGAAAATATCGGCGATCACTCGTGAGAAAAAAATCCGCAAAACAGAGTACGAAGTTCGTCTGGACAACGGTACCAAGCTCGAGTTTGTCAACAATAAAATCGACGAAATAGAAGGCAGCCAGCGCATTCCCAACAACATTTTGCCGGCTAAGGTGCTGCGCTACATTCAAACTAACTATCCCAATTCATTCGCAACTGAATGGAAAATGGACAACGGCAGACAAAAAGAACTGAACAACGGCGTAGAACTTGAATTCGACCGAAACGGCCGTTTTTTGAGAATCGACCGTTAATTCTAAATATTATTTAATTCGTTATGAAAAAATTTGCATTTCTGTTAGCGCTGGGATTTTCAATATTGGCGTGCACACAGCAGAAAAAAGAGATTTCACAGGATAAAAACGCGGCCATGAAAAGTATTTACGATTATAAAGTAAAAAGCGTAGACGGCAGAGAAATTAATTTTGCGGACTTTAAGGGCAAGAAAATTCTGATTGTCAACACAGCTTCTGAATGTGGTTTCACTCCACAGTATGCCGATCTGGAGACGGTTTCAAAACAATATGCCGGCAAAGTGGTCGTAGTTGGTTTTCCCGCTAATAATTTTGGTGGTCAGGAACCAGGAAGCAATGAAAAAATTGGTGCTTTCTGTCAGAAAAATTATGGTGTTACTTTTCCGCTTGCAGCTAAAGTTTCGGTAAAAGGCGATGACATTGCACCCATTTTTAAATATTTAACGGAAAAGGATTTGAACGGCGTTAAAAACACTTCGATCATGTGGAATTTTACCAAATTTCTCGTCGATGAAAATGGCAAACTGATCGATTCCTTCATCAGCACAACAAAACCAACCGACGAAAAAATAGTGAAATACTTCAGATAATCAGCGGTAACGCTGATGTTCCTTGTTCTTCTGGAATAGTTGGATCACGGGTTTCAACAGGCTTCTGTACTTTTCGATATCAAACAGCTGCGAATCGGTTAGCGCTTTGTACGTCAGCCACGCACCGAACGGGAACAGTACCATGTTGGGAAGCCACGAGGCTAAATACGGATCCATTTCGCCTGCCCACGCCATGTTTTCCACAGTAAGATTGAGGATATAAAATATAATAAAGACGACAATCGCGATTACAACCGGAAGTCCAAGACCCCCTTTCCGGATG
>JAEZYN010000015.1 GCA_023419095.1 Bacteroidota bacterium
GCTCAGCTAAAAGCGGAAAAACCACGTCGTACATTTCGCGCATCCCGTCGTCGAATGAAAGGTGAAAATGTTTTGAAAATCCATTAGCTATTTCAATAGGAACACTATCAAAATTCTGCGTGAAGAAATCGAGATCGGCGATGAAATCTTTTTCCGTTCGGAAATAAGTCAATTCTGAAAAGTGAGGTTTTGGCTCATCAGAAACCGCGTGATAAAAAGGCAGCACGAGCTTTTGCCCGGTAATTTTAATTAGAAAATCAAGACTAATCGGTGCCGATAGTGTCCTCATGATATGTTGTAGACTGTTTTTCAACTTAAAAATTTAGCTTTAAACAAATCTTTGAGCAACGCGTTTCTGCTTTGTTGAATTACAGGATAAGTCGTCATCACAGCCCCGAAACTTTTGAAAAAAAGTTCGATTCCGCGGATATTTCCGCCCATGAAATCGAACGCTTTGTCTGCAATGTTTTCTTTCAAAAATTCATTGACCACGAAGGATGAAGCATTTAAATGTTTAAATTTTTCATCATTGATTAGCGCCAGTAGACCAAAGCTTTGGTCAGTTTCTGTTAAAACCGCTACCGAAACCAGTTTTTCACCCGCATACACATGACGGAAGTGAAGTTTGCTGGAATATTTCTGGAGAAATTGCACAAAACTTCTGATTTCATCTGTGTTATTCAAACCTTTAAAATGTGTTTGAATAAACTCAAAAGTTTCAATATCCGCCATTTTTGATGACATTTCCAAACCAGAAATCTTTTTGATATCTGATTTTCTTCCTTTTTTAAAACTTTTACGCGAAAGCAAATCATAATCCTGCTTTGCAATCACATAATTTTTTCGCGTAGGCAATACGACGTCCAACGAATTCCTTTCGTTGAATGCATAAGTTTGGACGGCGTAATTCTTTACTAATTTCCTATAAAACAATAAATTAACTTGAGCATCATCATCTTTCCCAAAAATTCCGAGTTGTTGTATAAAGAGCGGCATCGCAACGAAACTAAAACCGAACTTAACCGTCACCGGAACCGGCATTACGTATTCATAATCACCGTAAACCAGAAGTTCCCAGCGTTCGCAGTTTAGGTCGAGAACCGCCGGATCGGCATAAAAATTCTGCTGAAAAGAATTTTCGATGCAGCGACAGTAAGCCATCAAATCTATGTCGGACCGGATCAATCTTTTAATCATAACATACTTTCGTCAGCAAAACTGAAATACGAATTCTGCGCTATTATCACATGATCGAGCAGCTGAATATTTAAAATCTTTCCGGCTTCAGCGATTTGCTTGGTAATCTTAACGTCTTCGGTGCTCGGCTTCAAATTGCCCGACGGATGGTTATGAGCGATCACCAAAGCCGTGGCAAACTGGTCTATCGCCGCTTTAAACAAGATCCGCACGTCTACAACCGATTGATTGATACCGCCAGACGAAAGTTGAGATTTTCCCAGTACGCGGTTATTTTGGTTTAAAAATATCGCCCAGAACTCTTCTGTCTGTAAATCTGACAAAAACGGACTCAACAGGACAAATATATCATTACTTGATTTGATTTGAGTGCGCTCCGGAATTTCCTGTGTTGCTCGCCTCCTGCCGATTTCCAGCGCTGCGGCTATTGATATCGCTTTGGCTTCACCGACTCCTTTGAACTTCATTAAATCCGCAATCTGCAGCCGTGAAAGATGATGCCAATTGTTTTCCACACTTTGCAGAATCTTTTGCGCCAATTCTACTGCTGATTCGTCCCGGCTTCCGCTGCCCATGATGATTGCCAATAATTCTGCATCAGAAAGCGCGTTTTTACCTTTAAGTAAAAACTTTTCGCGCGGACGGTCGTCTTCTGCGAGAAATTTTATTGACATAGCAAGTGAAAATTTAAAAATAAAATTACAAAGAGATATTAAATTTAAATAATTTGACCATCTTTCATCACCAATTTCCTGTCAGTAGTATTCGCCAGGTGCATGTTATGAGTTACGATCACGAAAGTCTGGTTGTACTTATCCCGCAGGTCAAAAAACAGCTGGTGAAGGTCATCGGCGTTCTTTGAATCGAGGTTTCCAGTGGGTTCGTCAGCAAAGATTATTTTAGGCGAATTGATTAACGCACGTGCAACAGCCGCGCGCTGCGCTTCACCGCCAGACATCTCGCTCGGTTTGTGATGAAGGCGGTGCGCAATATTGAGATCTTCAAAAAGCGAATAAGCTTTGTCAAGCGATTCCTTTTCATTTTTACCTGAAATGCGTGTCGGAAGCAAAACGTTTTCGAGTGCGGTAAATTCCGGCAACAGCTGATGGAACTGGAAAACGAATCCGATATTTTCATTCCGGAACTTAGAAAGTTGACGGTCATTCATGCTGATGAAGGACTTTTTATCCAATGCAATCTCGGTATTAAAACCTTTCGGGTTCGTGGGCGTATCCAATGTGCCCAAAATCTGGAGAAGCGTGGACTTGCCGGCACCAGATTCGCCAACAATCGATACCACTTCACCTTCCAAAATATGAAGATCGACTCCTTTTAAAACTTCTAAATTACCGTAAGATTTATGGATGTTTTTTGCTCTGATCATAGTTTCAAAAATAGTGAATAGATTTGATTATTAAACTAAAAAAAACCTTCCAAATCTACAGGAAGGTTTTTGTTTTGAACGCTAAAAATTATTTTAAAGAAGCAACGAAAGTGGTTGCTCCAAATACGTTTTCAATGTCTGCAGGAACTGAGCTCCGGTAGCGCCATCCACTACTCTATGGTCGCACGCAAGCGAAAGTTTCATTGTGTTTCCTACAACGATCTGGCCATTTTTCACCACCGGTTTTTCTACAATGGCACCCACGGAAAGAATCGCGGAATTTGGCTGATTGATGATTGAGGTAAATGTTTCGATACCAAACATCCCTAAATTTGAAACCGAGAATGTAGATCCTTCCATTTCGTTGGCTTTCAGGCCTTTCGATTTGGCACGGCCTGCCATATCTTTCACAGCGGCTGATATTTGGTTATAATTCATCTGATCTGTATTTTTCAAGACAGGAACCACTAAGCCGTCCGGAATGGCTACTGCGACACCAATATTGATGTTCCCGTGATGAACAATCTTGTCTGAATGCCAAGTAGAGTTCACCTGCGGATGCTTTCTCAAAGCCATTGCGGTAGCTTTGATCACCATGTCATTGAATGAAATTTTGGTATCCGGCATTGCATTGATTTCCTTTCTGGCCTGAATTGATTTATCCATATCCACCTCCACGATCAAGTAATAATGTGGCGCTGTGAATTTGCTTTCAGAAAGTCTCTTGGCAATGATATTTCTTACTTGAGAATTCGGTGTTTCAGAATCTTCACCCTGAACAAAAGCAGGCATTGCAGCGGCTTTTTGCTGTGAAGCGGAAGCTTCTGTTTCGTTTTGTGGCTGAGATTTTTGAGTTTGCGTTTCGGCTTTAAATCCTTCGACGTCCTTTTTCACAATTCTGCCGTTTTCGCCTGAACCTTTTAGCGACTGTACGTCAATACCTTTATCTTCTGCAATTTTTCTTGCTAAAGGCGAAATCGCAATACGCTCCTGATTAGTTGATGACGCAGTTCCTGAGGAATTTTCTTTTTTATCTTCTTTGGCAGGTTCTTCAGACTTTTCCGACGTTTTTGCGGCAGCTTTTGGTGCGCCCGATGTGAATGCAGAAACATCAGTTCCCGCAGGCCCGATGATAGCCAAAACGGTATCTACAGAATTCGCGCCGCCTTCTTCAGTACCAATGTACAGGAGCGTTCCGTTAAATTCAGATTCAAAATCCTGCACTGCTTTATCTGTTTCAATTTCTGCGAGAATGTCACCTTCTTTTATGGTATCACCGACATTTTTGTGCCATTTCGAAACTTTTCCTTCAGTCATTGTATCTGAAAGACGCGGCATCGTAATGATCTCAATGCCCTCCGGCAGTTCAGCACTTTCAGAAGTTTTCCCTGACGCGTCTTCTACAGGTTTTGTAGTTTCTACATCGGTGACGTTTTGCTCAGTTTTATTTTCCTCCGGAATGCCGTTGGTTTCTTTTGCGTCAGCACTTTTCGGCGAGTCGCCACCTTTTAACGAAGAAATATCCTCGCCCTCTTTACCGATGATAGCAAGTACGCTGTCGACAGGTGCGGAGCCGCCTTCCTCAGTGCCGATGAAGAGCAATGTTCCGTTAATCTCAGATTCAAAGTCCTGTACTGCTTTATCAGTTTCAATTTCCGCAAGAATATCGCCTTCTTTCACGGCATCGCCCACTTTCTTGTGCCATTTTGCCACTTTTCCTTCCGTCATCGTATCCGAAAGGCGGGGCATCGCAATTACTTCTGCCATTTTATTCGTCTATTATAGTTTACAAAAACATCTGATAATCAGAAGATTATTAGATAGATTTTAAATATTATTTTTTATTTTCGTATAGATCGAGGAAAGGATAATCCTCCTGTTCATACACATACTCATACACCTTCTCAGCCGACGGATATGGTGACTCTTCCATGAAATCTACACATTCTTCGACGAATTCTTTTGATTTTTCGTCAATCGCCGTTAATTCGTCTTCGCTCGCCCAGTTGTTTTCCAGGATTCTTTGCTTAACGATTTCAATAGGGTCGTCTTTTTTATGTTCTGCTACCTCGTCCTTACTTCTGTAAGGTTCGGCATCCGACATTGAATGTCCTCTGTAGCGATAAGTTCTGGCTTCGATGAAGGTAGGCCCGTCTCCGCGACGTGCTCTTTCAATCGCCTCATAAGCAGCTTCTGCCACTTTCTCAGGATCCATAGCATCTACAGGCAGACAAGGCATTTCGTAACCTAAACCAAGTTTATAAATATCTTCATGGTTTGCTGTTCTTTTCACTGAAGTTCCCATCGCATATTGGTTATTTTCAACAACAAATACCACCGGAAGCTTCCAGTTCATCGCCATGTTAAAAGTTTCGTGAAGCGAACCCTGACGCGCAGCACCATCGCCGAAGAAACAGATGTTTACACCGCCGGTTTCGAAATATTTGTCAGCGAATGCAATACCAGCGCCTAAAGGAATCTGTCCGCCCACAATTCCGTGGCCGCCATAGAATCTTTTTTCTTTGCTGAAAATGTGCATTGAACCGCCCATTCCACCGGACGTGCCGGTAGCTTTACCGCAAAGTTCAGCCAAAATTCTCTTCGGATCTACACCCATCGCCATAGGATGGATGTGACATCTGTAGGCCGTGATCATGCTGTCTTTGGAAAGATCCATTGCGTGCACGAAACCGGCAGGAATCGCTTCCTGACCATTATATAAATGTAAAAAGCCTCTTATTTTCTGTTTGAGATAAAGAGAACGGCATTTGTCCTCAAACCTTCTCCACATCGTCATTTCTTCGTACCATTTGAGGTACACTTCTTTTGAAAATTCTTTCATGTTTAGTTGCGAATATTCAGCAAAAATACTAAAAATCTTTGTGTTTAGGTAAAGTGCATGATGATTAATTTTGTGTGCAGAGACTTAAAAAAAACCTATTTTTGGAGGGATAATGATTAAAATGCCAAAAACAAAAAACAGCACTATTATAAACGCTTCGCGGTTTATTTCAAATTTTTTCAACCCAATCGTTTCGCTTATCATCTATTTTATTTTCAGCAGTATTTATTTCTACGAGCCCGGCAGCTCACTCATGCGCTTTATGCCGATCCTGCTCCTGATAGTTTTACCTATAATTATCTGGCTGGTATGGAACGTCCGGAAAGGTAATTACACAAATTTTGATGTGTCTAACCGGCAGCAGCGCAAAGGTTTTTATTTTTTCATCACGGGCGTTTTCTTTCTTTATTTGAGTTATGATTTTTTCCGCAACGGAACACTGGACCTGGTGATGCTTTTCCTTTTTATTTTGCTGCTGGCCATGCAGCTGAGCAACTATTTCGTAAAAAGTTCTATGCATACAGCTTTCAATGTTTTCGTGGCAGCACTTTTTTTCTACCGCGAACCTATATTAGGTTTCGCTTGGCTGATCATTGCGGCGCTGGTTGGAGCTACACGCGTCGTTCTGGGACGGCATTCTGCGAAGGAAGTCTGGATGGGTGCCATGATCGCCGCGCTGGTTTCTTTTATTTATCTTTATACTGCAATTCAAAATTTTAGTTTATGAAATTAAGCCTGCTTACACACGGTGAAGAAACGCTGATGCAGATTATGTGGAAACTTAAATCGGCGCCGCTGAAGGAAGTTTTGCCAGCATATCCCGAACCGAAAC
The DNA here is from genome assembly GCA_023419095.1 of Bacteroidota bacterium. Classification (GTDB taxonomy): domain Bacteria; phylum Bacteroidota; class Bacteroidia; order Flavobacteriales; family Weeksellaceae; genus Kaistella. Next base: position 6,256 of record JAEZYN010000015.1, read on the forward strand.
CGCATCAGAATACTGTTTCCACTTTTCTAAAAATTCTGACCGAAAAAGAATTTCTGTCTGTGGTGAAAGAAGGCCGAAATTTCAGGTATGAAGTGGCTGTTCCGCGTGAATGTTACCGGCTGTTTTTGCTGAAAAATCTTTTAAGCGGTTATTTCGAAGACTCTGGTGAAACGCTCATCAGGGTATTAAGAGAAAATCAACTTTCCAACACAGAAGATTTACCTGTACCGAAAAAACAAACTTTGAAAGAGGAAGACAGCATGGTGAGCGATTTTATAAACGAGATCACCTCCAGGAAAAAGCAGGGCAAAAAAGACAAAAAGAAAAAGAAGAAAAAAACCAAATAACTCCCACGAAATGCTCACCAAGTTTAAAGATTCTTTTTCCAAAACAGGTCTTGCTTTGCAGGAATTTCCGATGATGCTTGTGATGGCATTTTTAGCCGCGGGGTCACTGATGTGCTTTGCGGAACTTGATTTTGGTACGCGGCCGGCCAACTTCTTTTTTGTAAAGTTCGCGCTTGTATCTGTTTTGGGAATTTCACTCATGTTCGCGCTGAATATGCTTGCGCAGAGAATTGGTAAAAGAACACTGCTGGAAGTCGGCGGCGTCGTTTTTCTGGTGTTTTTCTATTTTATTTTACCTCAAAAAGAAGAAGATTTCACAGAAAAATATGCGTTCCTTATTATTCCGACTTTTTTGCTTTCTCATCTTTTCGTGTCTTTCTCGGCATTTTTAGGCAAAAAAAGGGAAATTAATTTCTGGCAGTACAACAAAAATCTATTTATCAATATTTTCCTCACCGGCATCTTCACGGCCGTGCTGACGGGAGGCGTTGAACTTGCCGTACTTGCAGTGGATAAACTTTTCGATTTTAATTTTAACGAACATCTTTACCTTCAGATTTTTTATCTGCTCAGTATTTTTGGCAGCGCGTTTATTTTTTCGCTTTTCAGCCAGGGCGGCCTGCGCAGCCTGGAAAAGGACGGAAGTTATCCCGTTATTTTGAAGTTTTTTACGCAGTACATTCTCATTCCATTGCTAAACATTTATGTCGCAATACTTTATGTCTACGCCGCGAAGATCGTCATTAGGTGGGAACTTCCGCGTGGCTGGGTTTCTTACCTGATTCTCGCCTATTCCGTTGTTGGTATTTTTGCACTGCTGCTCGTGCATCCGTTAAAGCAAAATTCCGCTAAATCGTGGGTCAGGCTGTTTTCGAGGATTTTTTATTTTTCCCTCACACCACTTCTGGTCCTTCTGTTTATCGCCATTTTCACGCGGATTCTTGAATATGGCTACACAGAGCCGCGTTATTTTGTGCTTGTGCTGGCTGTGTGGCTCACTACGGTGGTTTTATATTTTATTTTCGCGCCGAGACCTACGATCAAATACATTCCGGTAAGCCTTTTTGTGTTTGGAATTTTCTCGCTTACATTTCCATATTTAAACACATTTTCAGTTTCAAAACGGAGCCAGCGCACGGAACTTTCGAAAATATTAGTTGAAAACAAACTTCTTGAAAATCAAAAAATTGATTTTAATTTAAAAGTTACGGACAGCATTGCGGATGAAATTTCAGATAAATTTATATATCTGGCGCAGCGCGGAGATTCAGCTTTTCTGACCGGTTTTTTAAATGAGAAAGACCGCAAAATAATTTTTAATAATAAAGAAAATTTACAATACTCGGGGAAAGTACGCACCCGGTTCAGCAACGTCATAAACACCAGGTCTGCCGAACGCATGAACACGCTCGAAATTTATTCCGAAAATAAAATGCGGAACATTTCCGGCTTCGAATACATGCTGCGTTTTGAAGATTTCTACAAAGAAACGCGTGTGAATATCGGAAATGACAGCTTTCATATTGAAAATATCTCAGATTTCCGCCGGCCCACATTAAAAATAACGCTTAATAACAAAGAAATCTGGAACCTGATGCCGTTCATTGAAGGACAAATAGCAGAAGCAAACCAGCGTACGGGCCGGATCGGAACACCTGAAATCTCCACCGAGAAGGAGTTGGGAAATTATAAGGTAAAAGTCTATTTGAACAGTATCACAGCCGAAAACCTTCGCGAACGGCGAATTTATTTTAATGGCGGCTACATCCTGATTGGGAAAAAGTAGTACATTTTAAATACA
>JAEZYN010000024.1 GCA_023419095.1 Bacteroidota bacterium
GTAGAAAACCTTGCAAATACCGGAGTTTTAACGGCGGTATCATTCAGGAATTTGGCCTTGGTATACTTTGCCATGGATTTATAAAGCTGGAATTCACCGTGAGCACCGGAGCCTCTGGCATGCACAATTCTTTCCGGGATCCTTTCATGATCAAAATGAGTCATCTTCTCACGGAAGATAAAATCTTCGAGTAGGGAAGGACCGCGTTCGCCGCCGAGAAGTGAATTTTGGTCATCGTTCACTTTCACTCCATGATTTGTGGTCATGAATTCGCCATGGTCACTGTTTTTATATTTGCCGAGTTGTTCTATTTTCGGATTTGCGCCGTTTGCAAAGGGCTCCTGTTCGTTTACTTTCATAATTTAGGTTGCTTAAAAATTAGACGGCTTTAAAATCTTTAGACTGATGCATGCCGCCGGCAGCCTGTGAATTCAACTCTGTATCTGCGATGGTGGTAAGCAGACAGTCTGATTTCTTTTCCTCGCCCAATGTGCGAAGAAGCAAATCAAGGATTTCCCGCTCATTCAGAACTTTTGCGTGAGCTGCGAGGGTTCCGTAAGCAGCCATTTCGTAATGCTCCACTTTCTGGGAACTGCCGATGATTGCGGCATCGCGAACAGGTCCTTCTGTGGCTGCGCTTACAGTTTCGCGGCCTTCAGCGATAATGCCTTCAATTGCCTGGCATTTTTTGGCTTCTGCTTTCATACCAAGCAGTTCAAAGGACTTTTCCAGCCTCGCAACCTGCATTTCGGTTTGAAGGATGTGGTCTTTGATGGCGGTTTTCAGCTTGACATCGGTTGCTTTGTCATACATTTCAGGAAGTGCTTTCAGAAGCGCGTTTTCAGCATAGTAAATGTCTTTCAGCCCGGTGATGAAGAGGTCTCGGAGTGAGCCGGCCTCTGCAGCTTCCTTTGTTTTTTTTGATTTGGTTTTTTTGTTGGTTTCCATATGTTAATATTTTATGCGTGTGATTTTTTAAAAGTTCAAAGACGTCAGGTGCAAAGAAGTCGGAAATGATTGTTTGTCACCTGTTTACGTGTAAGTGGGGTTTGAAAAAGGTCATTAATTCGGGACAATTGGAATCAAATGTTAAACCAAAATATTAGGCCCTCCCGTTAAAATTCTCACAACATTTGCCTCTTTTCAAAACACTGATTTTTACCAGATAATGGGTTTGACGTCGAATTTATTAGGTATATTTACTCCCCCAATTTTCAAAAATGGAAAAAGAACTTAAAATTAATTTTTACGCGATCCCCAATTATGAAATGCTCGACGACACGGAGAAGAAACTCTTTGATGCAGCCAAAAAAATCCGGGAGAAAGCGTACGCCCAATATTCTCACTTCACGGTAGGCTGCGCTCTGTTGCTCGAAAGCGGCGAGATCATTACCGGCAGTAACCAGGAAAATGCCGCATATCCCTCAGGTCTTTGCGCCGAAAGAACAACGATTTTCTGGACAGCCGCGAACTTTCCAGGTGAAAAGATCAAGAAATTATTCGTCATCGGTGCTCCGGAAACCGCTTTGTCTTCAACGCCCATTCCGCCCTGCGGGGCATGCCGCCAATCTATTCTGGAATATGAGGCCAAGCAGAAACAAGGCATCGAAATATATTTTGCTTCATTAGACGGCGAAATATTTAAAACAAATTCAATACGTGACCTGCTGCCGTTTTCGTTTGACGCATCTTTTCTTTAAAGATGCACTGTATTAGTTTATTTAAATAAGAATTAAATCAACGCAACTTTCTAAGATATGATGCTCGCAGCTATCGACATCGGCAGCAATGCAGCGCGCCTGCTGATCTCCGAGGTGAAAGAGCCAAAAAAAGGCAAGCCGGAATTCACGAAACTGAATCTTCTGCGTATACCGCTGCGGCTGGGTCTCGACGTTTTTGCCAAAGGTGAAATTGGCGCAGACCGCAAGGAAATGCTCACAGGAAGTATGCGCATCTTCAGTGATATGATGAAGGTTTACAAGGTACAGCATTATCGCGCCTGCGCAACGAGCGCGATGCGGGACGCGAGAAACGGCCGCGAGATCATTAAGCAGGTAAAAAAGGAATCCGGAATCGATATTGAAATAATAAGTGGTGATGCGGAAGCGGCCTTGGTTTTTGAAAATCACATCGCAGAAGGGCTTGATAAAGATTTTGCTTATCTCTACATTGATGTGGGCGGCGGAAGTACCGAGCTTACTTTTTTTGAAAACGGCGAGCGCAAGTACGAACATTCATTCAATATCGGGACGATTCGGCTGCTTAATAATCTTGTAACTGACGATCACTGGAAAGACATGAAAGAAGAAGTACGCCGCAATATCAACAGTAAAAAACCGGTGGTGGCCATCGGTTCGGGCGGAAACATCAATAAAATCTTCTCGATGAGCAAGACGAAGGATGGTAATCCACTGTTTCTGTCTGGTTTAAAGAACTGGTATAAAGATCTGAGTAAATTATCGGTCGCCGAACGCATGGCTAAACACAATCTTCGTGAAGACCGCGCAGATGTGTTGGTTCCCGCACTTGAGATTTTCACGAAAGTGATGGCCTGGGGCGACATTAACAAAATTTTTGTGCCTAAAATTTCAGTTGCAGATGGCCTGATTCACAGCATTTACGATTCGGTAACGAAGAAAAAATAGCTATTCGTTACCTTTTATATTTTAAAACAAACCTATCTGGTACCTAATTCAATCACTTCAAGATTTTCAATCTGATCACCATTGATCTGAAACCGCATCATCGTCCGCATTTTGTGCCAGCCCGATTTGCCGCAGGCACCCGGGTTCAGATGAAGCAAACTGTTCTTCTCGTCGTACATCGCTTTAAGAATATGCGAATGCCCCGAAATAAAAAGTTTTGGAGCTTTTGTCAGAATTTCCTGTTTGGCAAGTGGAGTATATCTTCCGGGATAGCCACCAATATGGATCATCAAAACTTCCACATTTTCACACGTGAAGCGTAAGACTTCCGGGAAGGAAGTTCGTATGATATGATTGTCAATATTACCGTAAACGCCACGCACCGGCTTTATTTTTTCTAATTTTTCCACCACTTCCATACTGCCGAAATCTCCGCAATGCCAGATTTCATCGGCCTGTTGCGCATAATCCAGAATCCTTTCATCCAGGTGCGAATGCGTATCGGAAAGGAGCAAGATGTTTTTCATGCCACACAAATTACATTATTTTTATCTAAAATTTACCGATATATTTTAGGAAATTTGCCGCTATGCGATATTTTATTGAGTTTGCTTATCACGGCAAAAATTATTTTGGCTACCAGATTCAGCCGGGACAGATTACCGTTCAGGAAGTCTTAGAAAAAGCACTGTCGACCATACTTCGCAGCGATATCAAAATTACCGGAGCGGGCAGAACCGATACCGGCGTGCATGCCAAAAAGATTTTCGCTCATTTTGATTTGGAAACGTCTGTTCCGGAAAATCTGGTGTACAGACTCAACAGTTTTTTGCCGAATGATATTGCGGTAAAAAATGTTTTTAAAGTAAATAATGACATGCATGCAAGATTTGATGCGACTTTCCGGACGTATGAATATATAGTTTCACTGGAGAAAAATCCTTTTCTGCACGATTTTTCGTGGCAGATCATCAACCGCAGTCTTGATCTCGAAATGATGCATAACGCCTGTAAAATACTTTTTGAGTTCGATGATTTTACGAGTTTTTCCAAACTCCACACTGATACTAAAACCAACAACTGCAAAATTTACCGCGCAGAATGGGCGAAAACGGGTACGGAAATTAAATTTACTGTGTCTGCAGACCGGTTTTTGCGTAATATGGTGCGCGCGATTGTCGGCACGATGATTGAAATCGGAAAAGGTAAAATTTCTCCCGAAGATTTCAGAAAGATTATCGAAGCGAAAGACCGCGGCAGGGCCGGTACTTCGGCGCCGCCGCAAGGGTTGTTTTTGGTTGATGTGGGTTATGATTTAGAACGTATCACTTTGCATTAACATTTTCTGCGTAGAGCGTTGAAAGTTGCATCCGTGCTAAAATCCTTAAATTTGCACAGAATTTTTTAAGCCAACATGAAGAAACAAACCACCTGGGATATCATTAAAAGACTGTTCAGAATCGGGATGAAGTTCCGCTCCTGGTTCATTATTACGCTTATCATCTCGGTTTTGCTTTCGGTGGTTTCTACCTACAGACCTTACCTTACGATGCAGATCGTAGATACCGACATCATTCAGCTGAAAGACAAAGAGCTGATGATGAAGCATATTTATATCCTGGTGGCGCTGGTTTTTGGTGAGACGATTTTAAATTTCTTTCTCGTTTACTTTTCTAATTTCATTTCCCAAAACGTCATCCGCGATATCCGTGAGCGGCTTTACCATAAATTAATTTATTTCCGGACTTCTTTCTTTGATAAAACGGCCGTCGGGCAACTCGTGACGCGTGCGGTAGGCGATGTGGAAACCATCGCGACCGTTTATACAGACGGTTTCCTGATGGTTTTCGGCGATATTCTTAGAATTGTGTTTGTACTGATCATGATGTTTCAGGTGGATGTACATCTCAGTTACATTTCACTTGCGATACTGCCGCTGATGGTGGTCATCACAAGGTTTTTTCAGAAAAGACTGAAAAAAGCATTCGGTGACGAAAGAACGTGGACGGCCAACCAAAACTCGTTTGTGCAGGAAAGACTTTCGGGCATGTCGATCATTCAGGTTTTCAATCGTGAAGCCGCTGAGTTTAAAAAGTTCGATTCAATTAATATAACACTCAAAGCGGCTTTGCTGCGAACCGTTTTCATTTTTTCGCTGTTTTTTCCGGTAGTTGAGCTTATTTCGTCGCTGTTCATTGGCTTCATCCTGTTTTACGGCGGCTATATCACGATTTCGGCGGGTGTTGTAATCGCTTTTATCCAGTATATTTCAATGCTGATCCGTCCTTTAAGACAGATTGCTGACAGGTTTAATAATATTCAGCGCGGAATCGTTGGTGCAGAAAGGGTTTTGGGCGTAATGGATGAAGATTTTGCGCTGCCGAACGAAGGCAAAATCATTAAAGATAAATATGACGGAAGAATTGAATTCCGCGATGTACATTTTTCTTATGACGAAAAGCAGCAAGTGCTGAAAGGCATCAGCTTCAAAGTGGAACCCGGCCAGACGGTCGCCATCGTGGGCGCTACAGGCGCGGGAAAATCGACAATTATCAGTTTGATTACGCGTCTGTACGACATCAATTCAGGTAAAATTCTGCTGGACAATGTTGATATTAAAGATTACGAACTTTATAACCTCAGAAGCCACATAGGTGTGGTTTTGCAAGATGTGTTTCTTTTCCACGGTACTATTTTTGAAAATCTGGCTTTTGGCGATGAAGAAGTGACATTAGAAAAAATAAAACAGATCGCGCGCGAAATCGAAGTTGACGACTTTATCGAATCGCTTCCGGACGGTTATGAATATGTGGTGCGCGAACGTGGTTCTTCCATTTCATTAGGCCAAAGACAGCTTCTGTCTTTTCTAAGAGCTTACCTTTCAGATCCTAAAATTCTGATTTTGGATGAAGCTACTTCTTCAATAGATCATGAAAGCGAAAAACTGATTCAGCGCGCCACCGAAAAAATCACCAAAAACCGAACTTCAATTATCATCGCGCACAGGCTTTCAACAATCGAAAAAGCTGATAAGATCATCGTGATGGAACACGGACAGATAGTTGAAGAGGGCAAACACCTCGAATTGCTTGACAAAAACGGCTACTACGCAACGTTGTATAAAGCCCAGCTGAAACACGAAGTAGAAGAGAGTACTAAATAAAAAACCCTGAATAATTCAGGGTTTGTGTAAAATTGTCTTTGTGAAAACTGATCTAATGACCAACGATAGTTTTTGCGGTTACAAATTCTTTCAGCGCAATAAGCGAAAGTTCAGTCCCATAACCGGAAGATTTAGCGCCGCCAAAAGGTAGTCGCGGATCCGAACTGGTTTCTTTATTCACACTCACCGTTCCCGACTCAAGATTTTCAATAAAGAACTGTTGTCTTTTTTTGTCTTTAGTCCACACAGAATTTCCCAGTCCAAACGGAATGTCATTCGCCATTTCCAGCGCTTCCGCGTCATTCTTAGCCACCATTACGATGCCCAGCGGGCCAAAAAGTTCTTCCTGCAATACCGGATGGCCTCTTTTTATCATCATAAGTCCCGGATTGAATTCGTAATCAGATACCCTTTCAAGCGGCAAAATGGTTTCTGCGCCGTTCTTCATTGCTTTTTTATACTGTTTTTCAAGTTCGTCCGCCAGATCCGGACGTGCCATCCCGGATAACTTCGTGTCTCTATCCATCGGATCTGCCGGCGTATATTTCTGGTATTCTTTAATGAAAAGCGGCATGAATTCTTTATAGATATTTTTTTGAATGATAAACCGTTTGCCTGCATTGCAGGCCTGCCCGCAATTTTGAAGTCTGGCCTTTGCCGCACTTTTAGCCGCTTTCTTCAGATCTGCATCATCCAAAATGATGAACGCATCGCTGCCGCCAAGCTCCAACAAAGATTTTTTAATGTTTTTACCGGCTATCGAAGCGACTTCTGCGCCCGCTTTTTCACTTCCGGTAAGACTTACCGCGCGTACAACAGGATTTTCAAGTACCGTTTTTACTTCGGAATGACCAATCTCAAGATTTTGAAATACGCCTTTAGGAAAACCCGCTTCCAGGAAAAGCTTTTCGATCAGTTTGCCGCTGCCGAAACACAGT